>NZ_JBYOJU010000006.1:0-153603 GCF_057798855.1 Cupriavidus sp. 96C5-1
CTCAGAACTGCGCTTCGCTCAACGCATTGACCGGCGCCGCCCCCGCCACGATGGCGTCGCGCAAGCCCGATGCCTGCGACAGGATATGCTCCGCGAAGAAATGCGCGGTGGCGATCTTGGCGTCGAGGAACGCCGGATCCTCGCCGCGCTTCGCTTCCGCCGCCAGCATCGCCCGGCCCAGCTGCCAGCCCGAGAACACGATGCCGCACAGCTTCAGGTAAGGCACGCTGCCGGCGAACACGGCGTTGGGGTCCGACTTGGCGTTGGCCACCACGAATGCCACCACCGCCTCCAGCGCCGCGCGCCCCTTGGCCAGTTGCGCCTGCACCGCGGCGAACGCCGCGCCACCGTGCGCGCCCAGCGCCGCCTCGGTTCCCGCGATCTGCGCGCAGATGCCGCGCGCCACCGCGCCGCCGTCGCGCACGGTCTTGCGGCCGACCAGGTCGTTGGCCTGGATCGCCGTCGTGCCTTCGTAGATCGGCAGGATGCGGGCGTCGCGATAATGCTGGGCCGCGCCGGTTTCCTCGATGAAGCCCATGCCGCCGTGCACCTGCACGCCCAGGCTGGTGACATCGATCGACAGCTCGGTGCTCCAGCCCTTGACGATGGGCACCATGAACTCGTAGAAGGCCTGGTTCTGCCCGCGCACCGCTTGGTCCGGGTGCTGGTGCGCCGCATCGCACGCCGCCGCGGCCACGTACGCCACCGCGCGCGCGCCCTCGATCAGCGCACGCATGGTCATCAGCATGCGCTTGACGTCCGGGTGATGGATGATCGTCACCGCCTCGCGCGCGGAGCCGTCGACCGGACGGCTTTGCACGCGCTCGCGGGCAAAGGCCACCGCCTGCTGGTAGGCCCGCTCGGACACGGCGATCCCCTGCATGCCCACCGAGAAGCGCGCCGAGTTCATCATGATGAACATGTATTCCAGACCGCGGTTTTCCTCGCCGACCAGCGTGCCGATGGCGCCGCCATGGTCGCCGAACTGCAGCACGGCGGTGGGGCTGGCCTTGATGCCCAGCTTGTGCTCGATCGATACGCAATGCGCATCGTTGCGCGCCCCCGTCGAGCCGTCTTCGTTCACCAGGAACTTGGGCACGATGAACAGCGAGATGCCCTTGACGCCCTCGGGCGCCGTCGGCGTACGCGCCAGCACGAGATGGACGATGTTCTGCGCCATGTCGTGCTCGCCGTAGGTGATGAAGATCTTGGTGCCGAACAGCTTGTAGGTCCCGTCGCCCTGCGGCTCGGCGCGCGTGCGCACCGCGGCCAGGTCCGAGCCGGCCTGCGGCTCGGTCAGGTTCATGGTGCCGGTCCATTCGCCGGAGATCAGCTTGGGCAGGAACATGGCCTTCTGCGCGTCGCTGCCCGCGGTCAGCAAGGCCTCGATGGCGCCGTCGGTCAGCAACGGGCACAGGGCGAACGACAGGTTGGCCGTGTTGAGCATCTCGTTGCAGGCGGTGGCGATCAGCTTGGGCAGGCCCTGGCCGCCGAACTCCTGCGGATGCAGCACGCCCTGCCAGCCGCCCTCGCCAAACTGGCGGAACGCGTCCTTGAACCCGGGCGTGGTGGTGACCACGCCGTCCTTCCAGCTGCTGGGATCGGTGTCGCCGATGCGGTTGAGCGGCGCCACCACCTGCTCGTTGAACTTGGCGGCCTCGTCGAGCACCGCCCGCGCGGTCTCCGGCGTGGCGTCCTCGAAACCGGGCAGCTTGCTGACGGCGTCAAGGCCGGCCAGTTCGTTCATCACGAACAACATGTCTTTGAGCGGGGCACGGTAGGTCATGTTGGGGGACTCCATATTGGGGATGGCTGCGCGGAGCGAGGCGCTTCGGCTTGGATAGCGGCGCCGCATGCTCCGGATACCTGGATCGTAGCGCCCGCCACGCCACGCGGGAATAGCCAAACCTGCCCATTCATTGACAAATCCAGCCGCTTTGCGTCGCCCTGGCCGCATTACCGTGAGCGTGCTCCCGAATGGCCGGTTTTGTTAGTAGTTCGGCCATTCCTGTCAGTGCCGCAGCCGGCGGCCGCCTCTAGAATGCCTCGCAGCCGGCGTCGCTGCGACCGCTGACTGCATCCGGCACCACCATAACCAGCCTGTCAGGAGACAAGAACATGGACCTGTTCGGTCAGATGATGTATGCGCCGCTACAGTTGTCGTCGTTGCTCGAACAGGCCGCGCGGCACTCCGGTGCGGTGGAAATCGTGTCGCGCCGTGTCGAAGGCGATATCCATCGGTATACCTACCGGGATTGTCATGTCCGCGCCATGAAGCTGGCCAATGCGCTGACGGGCCGGGGCATCGTGGCCGCAGACCGCGTGGGCACGCTGGCCTGGAACGGCTACCGGCATATGGAGCTGTACTACGGCGTGACCGGCATTGGCGCCGTTTGTCATACCATCAACCCCCGCCTGTTCCCGGAGCAGATTGCCTACATCGTCAATCACGCACGCGACCGCGTGGTCTGCTTCGATGCCTCGTTCCTTGCCCTGGTCGAGCAGATCGCGCCTCATTGCCCGCATGTGGAGGCGTGGGTCATGCTGTCCGACGCCGCGGGCCTGCCGCAAGCATCGGCCTTGCCGCTCGAAAGCTATGAGGCCCTGATCGCAGGCCAGCCGGCGCACTTTGACTGGCCCCGCCTGGATGAACAACTGGCGGCGGTGCTCTGCTATACCTCCGGCACCACCGGCAACCCGAAGGGCGTCCTGTACTCGCATCGCTCGCTGTGCCTGATGGCCTATGCCTCGTCGCTGCCGGACGCGCTGTGCCTGCGGGCGTCCGACACCGTGGTGCCGGTGGTGCCGATGTTCCACGTCAATGCCTGGGGGCTGCCGTTCTCCGCGCCGCTGGTAGGCGCAAAACTGGTCTTGCCGGGCCCCGCGCTCGACGGCGCATCCCTGTCGGCGCTGTTCGAGCAGGAAGCCGTGACGCTTTCTGCCGGCGTGCCCACCGTCTGGCTCGGCCTGGTCGACCATATGCGCCGCACGGGCAAGCGCGCCGGCACCTTGCAGCGCGTCATCGTGGGCGGGGCGGCGTGCCCGCCGCAACTCGCGACGGCACTGGGCGAGCTTGGCATCACGGCGGTACACGCCTGGGGCATGACGGAGCTGTCGCCGGTCGGCACCGTGTTCGCGCCCACGCAGGGCTTCGCGCAAAAAACGGCGCGGGAGCGGGCGCAGATCGAAGCAAAGCAAGGCCGCGTAGTGCCGGGCGTGGAAATGAAGGTCGTCGGCGCAGACGGCGCCGAGCTGCCGTGGGACGGCCGCTCGGCGGGCGATCTGATGGTGCGCGGCCATTGGGTGGTGGAGCGCTACTACGGCATGGACGAAACCTGTCTCTCGCCGGACGGCTGGTTCGCCACCGGGGATGTGGCCACCATCGACGCCGACGGATACATGCAGATCACGGACCGCAGCAAGGATGTGATCAAGTCCGGCGGGGAGTGGATCTCCTCGATTGAACTGGAAGGGATCGCGGTGGCGCATCCGGAAGTCGAACTGGCGGCGTGTATCGCCTGCGCGCATCCAAAGTGGGACGAACGGCCTTTGCTGGTCGTGGTGAGGCGCGCAGGCAGCACGCTGGATGCAAGGCAACTGCTGTCTTTCTACGAAGGCAAGGTCGCGAAGTGGTGGATCCCGGACGACGTGGTGTTCGTCCCCGAGCTGCCGCTGACCGCCACCGGCAAGCTGCACAAGCTGGTGCTGCGGCAGCAATTTGGCCGGCACTACAGTGACACCGGCACGGCCGCGTAGCGACAGGGCTCAGGCCATGCCGCGATACGCCTTGGGCGTGCTGCCGGTCCAGTGCCGGAAGGCACGGTGAAAGGCGGTCGGGTTGTCGAAGCCGACGTCATACGCGATGGCGGCGATCGCGTCGGGCGAGCGCGTGAGCCGCTGGATGGCGATATCGCGCCTGACGTCGTCCTTGATCGCCTGGAAGGTCGTACCCTCTTCCGCCAGCCGGCGGCAGAGGGTACGCACGGAATAGTGCAGGTCCTGGGCAACCACCTCGAGCGTCGGCATGGCGGGCAGGCAATCGGCGAGGTATTGCCGGACCCGGTGGCAGACCATCTGCTCGGCAAAGGAGACAAAGATCCAGTCTTCCGGCGCGCGCGCGAGAAACCGCTGCAGATTGGACTTGCGTTGGCGGACAGGCATTTCCAGGTAGGCCGCTTCAAAACGCATGCGGGTCCGCTCGCTGCCGAACTGGACCGGCCCGGGAAAGAGGTAGAGGTAGTCCGCCGCATGCTCGGGGCGTGCAAAATCGAACTCGGCGGCAATCAGGGGGATGCGCTTCGCCACCAGCCATGAGGCGATGCCGTGCACCAGCTTCATCATCAGCTCGCGTCCGAGTTCGGTCACGCCGGGACCTGCCGGATCCGCCACCATGGCAACCCAGCCGCCCGCGGCGTCGCGCCCGGATTCCAGCCTGAAGTCATCCAGGATCAGGTGGAAAAACTGGCCGAACCGGTGTAGCGCGACCTCCAGCCGCGGGGCATCGAGCAGGCTCAGGCACAAGTACTTCAGCGTGCCGTTGCGCAAGGGGCGGCTGAAGATACCCGGCATTTCGTCGTCGAGTTCGGTCGCGAGCAGGCGATAGAGCGTCGAGAACTGCTCCTCGGTCACGCGGGAACCCGCCCGCCGCAGCAAGCCGTGGCGAATGCCGGAGCACTCCGCCAGCCGCTCGATGGCGGCAGGATCCGCACCC
The DNA here is from genome assembly GCF_057798855.1 of Cupriavidus sp. 96C5-1. Lineage (NCBI taxonomy): Bacteria > Pseudomonadati > Pseudomonadota > Betaproteobacteria > Burkholderiales > Burkholderiaceae > Cupriavidus > Cupriavidus sp. 96C5-1. The sequence goes on from NZ_JBYOJU010000006.1 coordinate 4,712, forward strand.
GACAGGAAGCCGTTGACCAGCGAGATGGGGACGGTGCCAGAAATTTGACTCAAGGGTGCATCGACGTCCGCTCTGCTACGTCACTCCGGTATTGTTCGAGGCATGCATTTTGTCATAAGCGGGGGTGCAGGGGGCACTCCCTGGCACTCGCGGCTCCGGCATGCATGCCGGGAGCGTCGATATCCTGTTTTCCCGATAACGAAAATCGAGAATCCCGAATTGCCGGCCCGATTTGACGGCCAATTTCATCGGTGCGGCCACAGGCTCACTGGTTTCATCATGGATTTTCCAATGCGGGATGGTCCGGCGTTTGCGCCGCAGGCGCGCTCCTGGCTGCGCTGGCGCTGGCGTATGCGGTGCTTGCACCAGGCGCCCGCATTCCTGGGGACCATCGTGGTTCATAGCATCGGCCGATCTCCAGCATTTGACGAAACGGGCGGCACGCCGTTTCTTGCGCTTGACGCGTCGTTCGGGCAGGCTATGCGTCACTGACGGCTCGCATGCCACGCTGCGCCCGGCGGTGATGCGGCACCGGGCCGGAGAGATTTGTAACAAGAGAGGCAGTCTGTCGATCCACGGGTGGTTCAAGCGTCGTGCCAGGACAGGGACGACCGGTTCGGCCCTGTGACACCCAATCGCAAAAGGAGCCCACATGACCCAAGCCATCGCATACCTCGCATTCAACGGCAATTGTGCCGAAGCCATGCGCTTTTACGAGCAGGCGCTCCATGGCAAGCTCGAAGTACTGATGAGTGGCGCCGATTCGCCCATGGCCGAGCAGATCCCCAGGGAGTTCGCCCACCGCATCCTGCATGCGCGGCTCGCGCTGCCTGGCGGGGGAATGCTCTTCGGCGGGGATTGCCCGGGGCATCTACCATACGAGGGCATCAAAGGCGTGTCCGTCGCGGTCGACTACGCGACCACGGAGGAAGCGGAGCAGGTCTTTGCAGCGCTCGCCAGCGGCGGCCAGGTGACCATGCCCATGCAAGCCGCCTTCTGGGCCAAGCGCTGGGGCATGCTCATCGACAGGTTTGGCACGCCGTGGATTGTCAATGGGGAACTGCTGCCGGTCTGAACAGAAAGATGGCGCGAGGCCGCCAGCAAGTGCTCGTGGCCTTCGCCATTGGTGCCGGGCTTGGACGGCGGCGCGACTGTTGCGCTGCCGAACGCGGTCCCCTGTCACCTGGAAGGGCGCTGGATGCGCCGCGACAGCGCGGAGCCGCGCGCGAGAAGAAACGCCTTGAGCCGCTGCGGGTAATCGGGGGCGACGGCCGAGCGCACCGATGGCCGGTTGGCAAGCTGGCCGCGCCAGGCCGCGAGCTTCGGCAGTCCGCTTGTGCAGCCGAAGTCGTCGATGGCATCAAACACGTCAAAGTACCGGAAGATGGGGCCGAACACGGCATCTACGATGCAAAAATGCTCCCCCGAGAAGTACCGACCGGCGCTGAGCACGGCTTCGAGTTGTTCGAGGCGAGTTCGGATATGCCCGGCCTGCGCCTTCAACGCAGCTTCATCGGGGGCCGAGTAGAACGCGGCGATGGTGTTCAGCAGCGATGAGCCGAATTCCATCCAGGCGCGATGCCGGGCACGCTCCAGCGGATCGCCGGGATGAAGCTGCGGTGCCTGCGTGTCATCGAGAAACTCGCAGATGACGGCCGACTCGAAAATGGCTTCGCCATCCACCAGCAACACGGGCGTCTTGCCCAACGGCGAACACTCCAGGAACCAGGCAGGTTTGTTCGCCAGGTCCACGTCGCGGCGTTCGAATGCGACGCCCTTTTCTGCAAGAACGATGGCGGCGCGCTGCACGTAAGGGCACAGGGCATGACTGATAAGAATAAGGGCTGCGCTCATGCTGGACTCCTTACGCACCAGGAACGAAGCGCGGACTGCGGCGCGCGGCAAGTGCGCCGTCGCCGGTCAGCCATAGCGACACCGAAGCCACGATCAGGAACAGCGGATATTCCCAACCGCCACCGGGGCTGGTATGAGCCCACCCATTGGGCAGATGGACCGAGGCGGCCGCTGCCACGACAGGCACGAGCGCCAGCGCGACCTGCCGGGCGTAGAGGCCCAGTACCAGGGCGATGCCGCCAAGCAACTCGGCGGCGAAGACCGGGTAGGCCAGGAAGCCGGAAAAGCCCACGCTTTTGAAATACCGGGCCGTTCCCGGCAGCGCGAAGACGAACCACTTCAGAAGCGTGTGCGCGATCCATATGATCGTCCAGGCTGATTCGCAGCAGGGCTATCCCGTAGTGTCCGGGGCGTCGAGAGTCGGTCGAGTCCATTGCATCTCCAGTTCCAGTTGATCTGCAACGAATGTACGGTTGCGCATGTGCAATAAAAATAGGCGCAGGTACAAAGCGTGATTGCGTGAGCGCAATATCAGGTGCCGTCAATGGACGTGAGACCGGTGTGGAAGCCTCACCTCAACTTTGTTTGTCGCACCTCAGATCTCTTTTGTCCCCGCACATCTTTCCTGCCCCAACCCCAACCACTGTCCTATAATGGTTGACTCTACAATCATTGACCGGGCAAGAAAATGATTTCGCAGCCTCACAAGGCGCATAGCAGCGGGCAGGTGCTGCCATTCCGCGAGTCCCTGATGGCGATGCTGGGCATCGCCTTCGTGGTGATGCTGGTGGCACTTGACCAGACCGTGGTCGGTACCGCGCTGCCTACGGTGGTGGCGGAGTTGCAGGGATTCGAGTATTACGCCTGGGTGGCGACGGCCTATCTGCTGATGTCGGTGATCACGGTGCCGATCTTCGGCCGGCTGGGCGACTACTACGGGCGCAAGCCTTTCGTGATGGCGTCGATCGTGGTGTTCACGCTGGCTTCGGCGTTGTGCGGCATGGCGACCAGCATGCCCTTCCTGGTGCTGGCGCGCGGTTTGCAGGGCATTGGCGGCGGCATGCTGGTGGGCACGGCCTTCGCCTGTATCCCGGACCTGTTTCCCGATTCCCATGTGCGCTTGCGCTGGCAGGTGATGATGAGTGCGGCCTTCGGTATCGCCAATGCGATCGGGCCGTCGCTCGGCGGGGTGCTGACCGAAGCTTATGGCTGGCGGGCGGTGTTCTATGTGAACCTGCCGGTGGGTCTGCTGGGGCTGTGGTTTGCCTGGCGTTACCTGCCGCACCTGCGCCAGCAGGCGCATGCCGGTGCGATCAAGGTGGACTGGCTGGGCGCGGCGCTGATCGGCGTGGGGTTGGGTGGCATGCAGTTGTGCGTGGAGTTGATGCCCGAGCGCGGTTTCGGGCTGCTGACCGGCGGCCTGCTGGTGATGTCGGTATGCGCGCTGGCGGGGCTGTGGCAATGGGAGCGCCGGACGCCGAATCCGATCCTGCCGCTGGAAATGTTCCGCAATCCCGGGCTGGCGCCGTTGTTCCTGCTGGCGGTGTTCGTGGGTTTCGCGATGTTCTCGCTGCTGCTGTATGCACCGTTGCTGTTCCAGGGCGGCTTCGGCTATTCGCCGAAGGAGGCGGGGGTGCTGGTGACGCCGCTGGTGGTGTGCATCACGGTGGGCAGTATCATCAATGGCCGGATCATCACGCGGATCCGCCAGCCCAACAATATGCTGTACGCCGGTTTCGCCATGCTGGCGCTGGCTTGCCTGGGCCTGTCGCAGGCCACGCGCGGGATGTCGCACCATCTGCTGCTGGGCATCATGCTGCTGGGCGGCTTCGGGCTGGGCTTCATCATGCCGAACCTGACCGTGTTCGCGCAGCAGACCGCGGGCCGCGAGCACCTGGGCATTGCCACGGCGATGCTGCAGTCGCTGCGCATGGTGGGTGGCATGATCGGTACGGCCGTGGTCGGCACGCTGGTCACGCGCCGCTACCTGAGCGGCGTGCACGATGCGTTGCAGAGCGCCGGCGCCGCGGACTGGCAGGCGCGCATGGCGGATCCGCAGATCCTGATCGACCACGCGGCGCAGGCCAGCCTGCTGTCGCAACTGCAGGCAGCCGGGCACAATGGCGCCCTGTTGCTGGAGCAGGCCCGGCTGTCGCTGGTCGGCGCCATCCACGTCGGCCTGGCGCTGGCCGCGGTGATCGCCGTGCTGGGGCTGTGGCGCTCGCGGCGGGTGCCTCCGGTCAGGCTGGAGCGGGCCGCCAAACCGATAATGGCTGCCGAGTAAACAGGCGGGAAATCGGGGCGGCAAGGCGCGAATTCGTAAAGTGGTAATGTCGCCCGTTTCAGTACGGTGCTGCAAGCAGGAGATTGGAGTGGAATTGGAGCGACAGAGCCTGGCTGTTCTACAGCAGTTCGGGCGAACTTACCGGGCCTATGCGTCGGCTTTCGAGCAGCGCATCGGCCACCCCTTGCCGCGCTGGCGCATTCTCTACGCCTTGCATGGCCACGACGGCCCCATCGCGCAGAAACCGCTGGCAGACCGCGTCGGCATGGATCCCGGTGCACTCACGCGCCAGTTGAAGGCATTGCAGGAACTGGGCTGGGTGGAGCGAAGCACCAGCGAGCGCGACAACCGGGTGACCAATGTCACCCTGTCGGCGCTTGGCCACAGCGTAGTCGAGGAGGCATTGCCGCTGCGCTCGGCTTTTCTGCAGGATGTGCTGGAAAAGGTTTCGGAGACCACCATGCGCAATCTGTCCAAGGGGCTGGAGCAACTTGAGGCCGGCATTGCTGAGGCGGTGCAGCGCACGCAGGACAGGGCCGACGCCGCTTGATTTGCCGGGCAGCCATGCCCTTGCCTGATATGAGCCACCCGGATGTAAGCCACGCCTCGTGGCGACGCCCGCGGCTGCCGGCGCCTGCATGGCTCCGGGCGCTGCCTGCGGCGCATCTGTTGCGTCGGCACTCTCCCAGTCTCCTGATTCCTCCGCTGCCACGCGGCTTGCCGGATCACGCGCCGCCGCGCGCGGCTGCACCGAACAGCGCCGCGATGGCGTACGGGTCGGACGGGAAGTAGAGGTGCGTATAGGAGGCGGTCAGCGCGCCTTGCCGGAACACCGCCTCCCCGCGCGAGCCATCGCGCGGCACGGTGGCATGGCAGTAGGGCGCCAGCGTGGTTTGCGCGCTGGAGTAGTGGAAGGTATGGCCGCGCAGGGTGCCTTCGGGCAGCGTGAGCTGCTGATGGCCGAGCGCCGCCAGGCGGGCCTGCATCGTGACCACGCCCGGCAGCAGGCCAGCCATGGAGTGGCTTTGTCCGGCTTTATCCACCAGGTTTTCGAACAGCGCCATCATGCCGCCGCATTCGGCCAGCATGGGCATGCCGCCGGCATGGGCGCGGCGCAGGGCGGCCAGCATGCCGGTATTGGCCGACAGGCGCGCCGCGTGCAGTTCGGGATAGCCGCCGGGTAGCCATAGCGCGTCGCAGCAGGGCAGGGCCAGGTCGTCCAGCGGCGAGAAGAACGCCAGCCGTGCGCCAAGCGCCTGCAGGGTGTCGAGATTGGCCGGGTAGATAAAGCGGAAAGCCGCGTCGCGGGCGACGGCGATGGTCTTGCCTGCCAGCAGCGGCGGCAGCGCTGGCAGCGGCGGCGCCGCTGCGATCTCCACGGCGGCCGGCAGGGCGCCGAGCGGTTGCCCGGCCAGGGCATCCGCCAGGCGGTCCAGCCGGGCGTTGAGATCGGGCAGTTCGTCGGCAGCCAGCAGGCCCAGGTGCCGCTCGGGCAGGGAGGCGGCGGGGTCGCGCGCCAGTGCCCCTGCCCAGGCAATATGGGCGGGCAGGCTTTCGCGCAGCATATCGGCGTGCCGGGGCGAGCCCACGCCGTTGGCCAGCACCTGCATGGATGGGAGCGGCAGGCCATAGCCGGCCAGGCCATAGGCCAGCGCGCCGAAGGTCTGCGCCATCGCACCGGCCTGGATCACGCTGAGCACCGGCAGCCCGAAATGGCGAGCCAGGTCGGCGCTGCTGGGCGTGCCGTCGTGCAGGCCCATCACGCCTTCCACCAGGATCAGGTCGGCTTCGCCCGCAGCCTGGCCGAGGCGCGCGGCGGCATCGTCGGCGCCGGTCATCCACAGGTCCAGCGAATAGACCGGCGCGCCGCTGGCGGCTGCCAGGATGGAGGGGTCGAGGTAATCCGGGCCGCTCTTGAAAACCCGCACGGTGCGGCCCTGGCGGCGGTGCAGCCAGGCCAGCGCCGCAGTCACCGTGGTCTTGCCCTGGCCCGAAGCCGGGGCGGCCACCAGCAGGGCTGGCACACGCCGTGGCGCCGCCGTCGCGGCAAGAGGGGCGGCAACGGCGGGCATGACGCGAGGGGCGGGGCTGGGCATGGCGACGAGGGGACCGATGAGCAGATTGGAGGGGGAGCGAGGGGCGGCAGGCCACGCGGCGGATCCAGGGATGCAGCGCCGCGGCGCAGCGATTATAGCCACTCGGACGGGCTGCCGTATGCGCTTGCCAGGGGGGCGTCGCGCCGCGGCAGCACCAATCCCTGGTGTGCGGCGAAGTCGAACAGTTCGCGCTCGTTGCTGACCCCCAGCTTGCGCATGGCGCTGTTCTTCTGGCGGCTGATGGTCTTTATGCTGCGGCAGAGCTGCCCGGCTATCGCCGTGACCGAGTTGCCGCTGAGGTACAGGCGCAATACCTCGGACTCGCGCACCGACAGTCCGATCGCACCGGCGCGCCCTGGGGCGTAATGGGCGCCGGACTGGTCCAGCACGCGCGCGGCCGATTCACCCACGAAACGCAGCCCGCGCTCCACGCGGACAATGGCGGTAACGAGTTCATCCAGTTGCGAGTCCTTGAGCAGCAGGCCATGGGCGCCGGCGTTCAGGATGGCGCGCAGGACCAGCGGATTGGTGATCATGGTCAGCACCACCACGCCCAGTGCCGGGTGGTGCCGCCGCAGGTTGGCAAGCAGGCGGATGCCGTCGCTCGCGGTGCCGCATGGCATGTGGTAGTCGGTAACGACGATGTCGGGGCGGAATGCGCGTGCCGCCTGCAACAGTTCGGCGGAATTCCGGACATCCGCGCAGATCTCCCAGCCGGTCTGGCCTCGCAACTGGCTCCTGACCGCCAGCGTGATGGCAGGATGATCGTCGGCGAGGAGGATTCTCAATGACATAGCAGTGCTCGCGCGCGAGCGCAGGGATGCCCGATCCCTTGGGCCATACATCCCTGTCGCAAGGTTGAATGGCTGGCAAAAACGCGCCGCACGGCCAAGGTCGCGCGGCGCGAACAGCACAGGAACAAAGCACCTTCTGCCGCATGCCTTGCTCGGACGAACGAGAAGCGGAAGGTGCCTATGGAGAATAAGCGCCGATTCCGGCATTCGGTCTGAGACTATTCTCAATTTGGATGGGCGTCGGCGTGGGCTGGCATATCCGGCAGCCCGCGGGCAGAGGTGTTGCCGTGCAGCGCGTGCTGGTCAGGCAGCGTAGGCGGTGCGCTGTTCCTGTTTCAGGGCCTGGCGGCGGTGATCGATGGCGTTGACCGGATTGCGCAGGATGCTGGTCCCGATCTCCATGATGCCGCGCAGGGCCTTGCCGGCGTTGGCGCGGACCGGCGTCCAGAAGTGCAGGGCGGCCCATTCGGGGAAACCGCCCGGCGGTGTCAGCAGATGTATCCTGTGATGGCGAGTGACCAGCGGTACGTTGAAGTCCAGCAGCGGGCAAACGCCGCCTGCCGCAAGCAGTAACGCAACCTGCGTGTGCCAGGAGGGCACCACGGTTTCCCGGTAAGCGGGATCGTGCGCCAGCCGGTTCAGGAAACCCTGTAGCGGGCTGCCGGGTTCGGTGTCTTCCTGCAGCAGGATCCACTCGTGCTGGTCCTGCGCATTGTCGTAGCTGCCGCGCCGGATGGCGGTAACCAGGCGGCGCGGCGTTGCCAGGATATTGTGCTGCGCCACCTGCTCGGGCACATAGTGGCTGTCGGCCACAAAGGCACAATCCAGCTCTCCGCTATCTAGTTGCGCGGCCAGTGCCGCGTCGGCAAAGACGGGGCGGGTCATGAAGCGGTCATCGGGAAAGCGCTCGCACAGGGTCGTGAGGATTTCCGTGATGACAGGATCTCCGATCGACGGTGAAAAGCCGATGGCGATACGGCGATGGGGCGTCGCGGCTTCGGCCGTCGCGGTAACGGGGCGCACCAGGTGAGCCCATTTCGAAAGGATCTGGCGGGCGGTCTGCTCCAGCCTGAGAGCGTGCGCGGTTGGCTCGAGCGTTCCGTTGCGCTTGATGAACAGCGGGTCGCCGGTGATCTCGCGCAGGCGCGCCAGGCTGTAGGCAATGGTTGGAATCCGGCCCTGCGTGCAGGCCGCGACGGCGCCGAGATCCCGGTATTCCATCAACAAGACGAAGACGTGCAAGAGCTTGGTGCTGACGTGCCGCATGGCAACTTCTCCCGATTTGAGACTTGTTTTTTGTTTTCTTCCGGCTACCGCCCGTGCCGGGCAGGGGGCTATCCGGTCAGGCGCCGCGCCATACCGCGAAATTGGTGGTGGGCCTGAAAAGACGGCGGCGGGCACGGGCCCGGCACAGCGGCAAGGCGCGGCAATCTTGAAAATATCCCAGCGCAAATGGGGACATGACAAAGCATTTCCTCTTTACTGTGGCCCGGAATTTGGACGGCAGCGCTGACAAAATCCATAGCCGGCCGGCTTCGCGTTGCGCGTCTCGTCGCCGGTCTTGCCCGAGGCGCGAGGCTCGGTTGCCGACGATCGAAATTTAGTTAATGCCAGGCAAGGTTAATACAGAATTTTCAATCTTGCCAGTACACCGCCCCAATGCCATCCTCTAAATCCGTGCCTAAAAGTTCTTTTTGTTCGAACATGAAGACATTAAGCGACGTGCCTTGCGAAACATGACTTGCCGTGCCGGCGGGGCTGCCCGGGAATTTCAAGGCGTTTCATTGCCCTGTCATGGCAGGCGTGGGCCATTTTTCATCTATCAGAACCAGCGCGGGAATCAAGGGAGGATGAAATACCCACGCGGATACGATGGTGCTTTTCAGTAGCGGATTTTCCAGTTTGGATTTTTCCGGAACTAGAATTAAAAATGGTTTAGCTCACAGTTTGAAATCGTTGTATTGCCTCCCGATGCGCCATGGAAAAGCCGCCGGGCTTGCCTCGGCACATCCACGCCGGAGTCCGCGACCGGCGCCACGAAAAACTGCTTAACTCTCGGCTTGAACACACTGAATTGCCTTTTGCGGTACTGGTGGTAACTTTGCCGGCAGGGGGGAACGGGCCATGCACGCGCAACGGCGCGAGTGGCTTTTGCGAGCGGAGGCTGGCGGTGAACAGACGTTTTTCGGAGGAACAGATCCGCGCATACCTGGCGGAGGGCGCTGCCGGCGTGCCGGTTCGCGAGCTATGCGCGCGCTATGGATTCAGCGATGCGTCTTTCTACGGCTGGCGCATCAAGTACGGCAAGGCCGCGGAGAGCGAGGGGCGCGACGGCCGCAAGCTGCGCGACCTGCAGGAGGAAAACACGCGACTTAAGAGTATGCTTGCGGATGCGCTGCTCAAGCTTGAGTCGATGCGCAATGGCAATGGTCGTGCCGGCAACGGCAAGGAACGAAGCTAAGTCCGGGGTTCAGTCCCGATTTTGCCGGCCTCCGGGGAGGAACATCGGAGGCACGCGTGTCTTTCGGTATCTATCGGCAAGGCGACCACTGGAATACTGTCCGGGGCGTTTGCCCCTCCGCTTTGGAGAACTGAAATGAAACGGGCTTCGATCGCCATGGCTGTCGTCCTGGGCTTTGGCTTGCTGGCGGGCCAGGCTGGCCGCGCCGCCGAACTGGAAGTCCCCGCGCCGATGGTCGCCCCGCCGCCGCCCCGGATCCTGCTGGACCCGGCCACCGACAATGCCGGCCCGGCGGCGGACGGCACCCTTACCCCGGCGCAGCGCACCCATTGCCAGGCATTGCTCGACAAGATCAATGCGCTGCCGTCCGGGCCGCAATGGTCTGCCAGCAAATCCAGCGTGACAACCCCCGACGGCGGTTCCCACCCGATGCTGGAGCGGCAGGCGGATCGCAAGCAACTCAATGAGGCGTATCGCCAGGAGTGTGCCCAGCAAAAACGCTGAGGCGCCGCAAGGCAGGCCGCGACGCCGGTTCCGGATAGGTCTTACTTCGCCTCGCAGCGGTTCGGCGCAATTGTGACTTCGCCCACCGGCAGTTCGCCGATTCCCATGTAGCGATAGTTGAGTGTGACGCCGAGCCGGCCCAGCACCGGTACATCGGGGTTGCGGCAGATGCCCCGCTCCAGTATGGGGCGGGCGCTGGCCATGAAGGCGACCGTGCCCTCCCGCGTGGCATCCACGCCGGCCAGGCTAAGGCGAAACACCACGCGTTTGCCCGGTGCCACGCTGCAGCCCTCCAGGCGCGTCGCGCCATCCAGCGCGAACGGTCCCGCCCTCGTCAGTTCCAGGCATGCCGCCTTGAGCTCGGCATCTGCGGTACTGCCCCCGCCGGTCAGCCGCGTGACGCCGCTCATGCCCGTGCTTTTCCCCTGCACCGTGCCAAGCAGCAGTCTTGCCAGCGTCGATAACGAAACGGCTGGACTGGTTTGCACGGCGACTGCCGGTATTAGCCCGGCAGCCATCAGGCAGGCGAGAAGCGCCAGGCGGGCGCATGCCGCGAAAGGGGAGTTCCGCATTTTGATACCGGAAACAATGTCGGCTGCCAGCCCGGACCGGCGAGGTGTTCCTTTTCCCCGTCGCGTGTTGCGGCATAGCCCGAACATAGCCGCGTTTGCAGGGAGGTGCTGTCCGTGTCCGTCCTACGCCAGGGCGGGGCCTGCCGTGCCGGGGCGCAAGGGTAGTGGCTTGGATGGCGCGATCGCCGGCGAGCTGTCGGGTTCGGCCGCGGGCGGGCGGATCGGCACCCGCTCCGGATCTTCATAGACCGCGCTCAGTCCAGCCGGATCGACGATGTGCAATTGCCGCTGCCGTATCGTGATCAGCCCAACCGATGCAAAGCGCGCAAGCAGCCGGGACACGGTTTCCAGGGTCAGGCCAAGGTAGCTGGCGATATCGTTGCGCGACATCGCCAGCGTCAGCGCCGCCCCTGAATTGCCGCGGCGACGCTGCTCGCTGGCCAGGTCGAGCAGCAGCATGGCAAGCCGCTGGGCTGCTTTCATCGAGCCGATCGCAACCAGCAGGGTGCGCTCGCGCTCGGTATTGCGGCGTAGCGTGCGTAGCATCGGTTCCCTGTACTCGGCGCGCAGCAGGTGCGCGCGCACGGCCTCGATCGGCACCACGCAGCAGCGTGTGTCCTGCATGGCCACCGCGCTGGTGCAGTGGGCCTGGCTGTCATGGTCCTCCAGGCCCAGCACGTCGCCCGGGTGCGCAAAGGCGGTCACCTGGCGCCATCCCAGCGGCGATTCGAAGACGGATTTCGCGCTGCCGTCATGCACGGGAAATACGGCCAGCACGGGCCGTCCCTGACGGTGCACGGTTTCGCCCGCGCGCCACAGCATGCTGGCCGGACTCAGGCTGCGTTCAGGCGAATCCAGGGCCGGTGTGGCGCCGGCGTTACGGCAGATCCGCTGGAAGAGACACAGCGAGCAGCTTGGCTTATCTGCCTGGGGCGTGGTCATGACATTCTCCAGTTGCCTGCGATACACGCGACGGCAGTATAACCGGCCCCTATCTGCACCTAACTTTTAGTGATCTGCATTCTTTGATGAGCTGCCTTAAAGAATTTCTTCGCCAGCGGCGATTCCGGCGGGAATGCTGTCAGGCGGCGCTCTCTTCACTATTGCCTGGTTTTCGCTGCGTGTGACGGGAAAACGACACCATCCCCCCGTCGGAGGGTGTGTTATGCTGCATCGCAACAATGTAGACGGCAGGAGTCTTCATGGCCAAAAGCCTTTCGGCGGACTGGCATGCGCAACTCCGGCAGCTCAGCCGGGTGCAGCCCCAGACCGCGCGCCAACTTCAAACGTGGATTAACCGTATCGCTACCCTCAACCCCGCAGTCCCCCGCCTGCGAGCCCGCTCACCGGCGTCGCCGCCGCTGCCATCGCGCCAGCCGTTGCCGGGCGAATGGGCATCCCACCATCACCGCCTGGCACCGCTGCCCGGCGAACTGGTCCCCCGCTTGTCCTACTGGCTGTATGTGCCGGCGCGCGCGCCCAAAAGGCCCATGCCGCTGGTGGTGATGCTGCACGGCTGCCGGCAGAAGCCGGAGGACCTGGCCGCGGGCACCCGGATGAACGCCCTCGCCGAGCGCGAGGGCTTCATGGTGGCTTATCCGCAGCAACCGTTGCGGCGCCAGATGCAGCGCTGCTGGCAATGGTTCGACCTCGGCGCCGCGGAAGGCGGGCGCGAGGCGCAGGCGCTGGCCGTGCTGATCGATGCGCTGGCAGCGCGGCGGGATGTCCGGGCCGACCAGGTGTACCTGGCGGGATTGTCCGCCGGCGCCAGCATGGCGGCGGTGGTGGCTTTGCGCTATCCGGAGAAGGTTGCCGCGGTCGGCCTGCATTCCGGCGTCGTGATTGGCGCGGCGTGCACCCCCAGCGATGCCTTGCGCGCCATGCAGCATGGCACTACGGTCGCCCCCGCCTTGCTGCTGGATGCAGCGGGCGTCTCGCCGGGCGGGCCGAAGATGCCGGCCATCGTGCTCCACGGCATGGCCGACGAGGCTGTGCATCCGGTCAATGCGCGCCTGCTGGCACGCCAGTTCCTGGCGTATAACGGCATGACGGACCGGCTCGACGAACGGATGAGCAGCGGCGCGGCGCGGCACCTCGCCGGTGCTTGCGCCGTAGCCGGGGATGAAGGAGAGGTTCAGGGGGCGGAGGCGACGGAAGCCGCCAATGGCCATGAGGCCACCCCGAGCCTGCCTGCAGGCGACTACCTGGAAGCCAGCTTTGGTACCTGGAACCGGGAACTGGTCGAATTGTGCGAGGTTGCCGGCCTGGACCATGCCTGGAGCGGCGGCGATGGCGATTACGCCTATCATGCGCCGATCGGCCCGGATGCCAGTGCGCTGATGTGGGAGTTCTTCAGGCAACATCGGCGCTAGACGCCAGCCCGGCCAGTGCCGGACGCAAAAAAGGGAGGGCCGCAGTTGCGGCCCTCCCTTTTTCCGTACCGGCATCCTGTTCTTGGCAGGCGCGGGCCGTAAGCCGCTGACTCAGGCGAGCGAGCGGTCCTTGACGAACAGCGCCGTCACCATGCCCAGCAGGCACAGTGCCACTACATAATAAGCGGGGGCGAGGGGCTCGTTCTTGAGCATCAGCGTGACGATCATCGGGGTCAGGCCGCCAAAAATCGCGTACGACAGGTTGTAAGAGAACGACAGCCCCGAGAAGCGCACCTGGGCCGGAAACGCTTTCACCAGCACGTACGGCACCGCGCCGATGGTGCCCACGAAAAAGCCGGCCAGCGCATACAGCGGCATCAGCAGGTCCGGGCGGGTGTGGATGGTGCTGTAGAAGATATAGGAGCTGATCGCCAGCAGCAGGCCGCCACCGAACAGGGTGACTCTCGGGCCGACCTTGTCGGCCATCAGTCCGGCGACCACGCAGCCGATGGTCAGGCAAAGCGTGGCCACGCTATTGGCCACCAGTGCGGTACGCGCATCGAAGCCGTAGATCTTCTGCAGGAAGGTAGGGGTCATCAGGATCACCACCACGATGCCGGCCGACAGCATCCAGGTCAGCAGCATCGACACCGCCACCGCGCCGCGGTGATCGCGCACCACAGCCTTGAGCGGCATCTCCGCGGCCAGCGCCTTGCGCTTCTGCAGTTCGGCGAACACCGGGGTTTCATGCAGCCAGCGGCGCAGGTACATCGAGCCGATGCCGAACACGCCGCCCAGCAGGAAGGGTACGCGCCATCCCCAGTCCACCAGCTCTGCCGGGGTGAAGATGGTATTGATGCCGGTGGCCACCAGCGAGCCCAGCAGGATGCCGGCGGTCAGGCCCGCGGTCAGCGTGCCGCAGGCGTAGCCGGTGCGCCGTGCCGGCACGTGCTCGGACACGAACACCCAGGCGCCGGGCACTTCGCCGCCCACGGCGGCGCCTTGCATCACGCGTAGCAGCAGCAGCGCCACCGGCGCCAGCAGGCCGATCGCATGGTAGGTCGGCAGCAGGCCCATCAGCAGCGTGGGCACCGACATCAGCAGGATCGACAGCGTGAACATCTTCTTGCGGCCAAGCAGGTCGCCGAAGTGGGCCATGATGATGCCGCCCAGCGGGCGCGCCAGGTAGCCGGCGGCAAAAATGCCGAAGGTCTGCAGCTGGCGCAGCCAGTCCGGCACCGACGGCGGGAAGAACAATTGCCCGATGACGGTGGCGAAGAAGACAAAAATAATGAAATCGTAGAATTCGAGCGCGCCCCCGAGAGCGGCAAGGGCAAGCGTTTTGTAATCCTGTCCGGTCAGGGGGCGAGCTTGCGTAAGCGCGCTATCTGCTCCGGCGGTACTGCTGATGGTGGACATGAGGAGACTCGCATGGAAAAAAATCGCATGCGAAGCGCGCAACACGGTTGACGTGGAGGGTTCTGGCCGGAAGGTACAGCGCGGGAGAAGCAGGCACTAAGTGGCGGATAAGCCGCTGGCATGCGACGAGACGCTTCGCAAAGGCGAGAAGATACCAGATCGGCGGCGAAGCGGCTGTCGTCATCCGGCTTCAAACCATGTTTAGTCCGCGATGAATTCACCTTTGGTTTCATTTGAATACCTTTGCTTTGCCACGAAGCGTTGCCATAATGTGTGTAAAAAGTGAAATCCGGGCCACAAAGTGGGCAATTCGCCGGCAACGCAGCGTGGAATGCCATCGTGCATGCGCGTTGCTGGCGGATATGCAATGCGGACACGGGTAATGGGGTTGAATTTTCTGGGATCACATGGCAATCAAGTTCTCCATGCAGGCGGCAACCGCCACACCGCGCCGTAGGGCAGGCCTGCGCGTGGCCGGCGGCATCGTGGCCGCGCTGGCGGTGTTCGGCCTGGCTGGCTATTTTGGCGGGCCTCCGCTGATCAAGTCCTTCGTGGCCAAGCAGGCCAGCGAGGCACTGGGGCGGAAGGTCACCTTCGGCGGCGCCGAGGTGCATCCTTTCTCGCTGGCGGTCGACGTGACCGACGTCACGATCTACGAGCCCGACGGCACCACGCCCATGCTGACGCTGGGCGAGGCCAAGATCGACGGCGCCATCGCCTCGCTGTGGCATATGGCGCCGGTGGTGGATGCCGTGCATATCGACCGGCCCTCGCTGCGCCTGGCGCGCGACGCCAGCGGGCGCATGAACTACGCCGACATCGAAGAGCGCTTTGCGGCAAAGCCCGCGGCGCCCAAATCCGAACCCGCGCGCTTCTCGGTCAACAATATCGCGCTGACCGGCGGCACCGTTGTGTTCGACGACAAGCTGCTCAAGCAGACGCAGCGCGTGGACAACCTGACCATCACGCTGCCCTTCCTGTCCAACCTGCCGCACGACGTCGAGATCGTGACCCGGCCGACGGTGAGCGCGAACGTCAACGGCTCCGCGGTCGCTCTTGACGGCACGATGCTGCCGTTCGCCGCTTCGCGCGAGACGCACCTCAATATCAACCTCGACGGGCTGGAACTGGCGCGCTATATGCCGTTCGCGCCGACGCTCCAGGATGCGCAGATCAAGGGCGGCCTGCTCGATACGCGGCTCACGCTGGGATTCATCCAGCAGAAAGACAAGCAGGACGTGTTTCTGACAGGCACGGCGGCGCTGCGCGATGCCGATATCCGCAAGCATGATGGCTCGCCGCTGGTGAAAGCGGGCCGGGTGGCGGTGGACATCGCACGCATCGAGCCGCTGGGTCGCATGGTCCATCTGCGCAGCTTCGCCGTGGATGGCCTGGCAGTCCAGGCCGTGCGCCGCGCCGATGGCTCGCTGGACCTGGCCCAGGCCTTCCTGCCGCAGCCAGCCAAGGCGGAGAAACCGGCCGTGGCGCCGGCACCCGTGGCACCGGCGTCGTCGCCTGCCGTGGCCAAGGCGGCTCCGGCCTCGGCGCCGGCCGCCGGCGGCGTTGCCGCGCCGGCGGCGTTGCCCTGGCGCTATGCGGTGGACCGGATTACCGTCAAGCAGGCCAGCCTGAGCCTGCGCGACGAACTCGCCACGTCGGGCCCCGGCACGCTGGCGCTGGGTCCCCTTGATGCCGAGGTGACTGGCCTGTCCGGCGATAGCGACAAGCCTGCCAAGGTGCAGGCCAAGCTGGGGCTGGGTGAAGGGCAGACCCTCAGCCATGAAGGCGAACTGACGCTGCATCGCGGCACCATGGACGGTACCTTGCAGGCCAGCGGCGTGAAGCCGCAGGCTTTCGCCGCCTGGTGGCCGGCGGAACTGCACACCCGGCTCGGCGACACCGCGCTCAACGCCGAGCTGCATTACAAGATGGCGTGGGGCGGACCGGATTTTGCTTTCTCGCTGGACAAGTCCCGCGTGGAACTGGCGCCGCTCTATGTGGCCACGCGCGAGCCGGTGACGGTGCCGCAAGCCACCGCCACGACTGACAACGCCCGCAGGCGCGGCGCACGGCGTGCCAGCGACGACAGCGATAACGCCAACCTGCCGGCGGTAAGCGCCGAGCGGGTGGCGCTCGAAGACATCACCTTCGACCTTGGCGCGCACACATTCCAGGCCGGCCAGCTGGCGATAGCCAAGCCGCAGATCGCGCTCACGCGCGACCGCAAGGGCCAGGTGCTGGAGGCCGCGCGACTGTGGGCCGAGCAGTCCGGGCAGAAGGCAGTCCAGCGCGCCTCCACCATGCAGGCCAAGGCCAAGCAGCCGCAGAGTGCCGCCGCGGCCAGGCCCGTGCCCTGGAAGGCGCAGCTTGGCAAGTTCTCGCTGGATGGCGGTAGCCTGCGCCTGACCGACTACGCGCCCTCGGACGCCAACCGCGACCGGCCGGTGATCCATCAATTCCGCAATGTCGGCCTTGGCACCGGCCCGCTCCAGTGGCCGATGGCGGCAGGGGCCATTCCGCTCAAGTTCAAGGCCGAGTCGGGACGGCGCGGCTCGCTGGCGATCGACGGCACGGTGCTGCCCACCGCGCCCGCGGCGCAGCTGCAAGTGGATCTGCGCGAGTTCGACCTGGCGCCGCTGCAGCCTTACCTGGCCGACCGTTTCAATGCCGCGCTGCGTGGCGGCACCGCCACCGTGAAGGGGCGCCTGGGCGTCGATGCACCGTCCGGCAAGCCGATTGCCGCGCGCTTTGCCGGCAACGCGCAGTTCGGCAATGTGCGCAGCGTCGACCGCCTGACCGGCGACGATTTCCTGCGCTGGCGCTCGCTGGCCGTCAACGGCATCGATTTCGTCATGGACGAGGCCAAGGGGCCGATGAAGGTCGGCGTGGGCAGCGTCGCGCTGTCGGACTTCTACGCACGGGTGATCCTGAATGCCAACGGCCGCCTCAACCTGCAGGATGTGATGGCTGGCGGCGCCGCCAAAGGCGAAGCCGCGCCCAACACCAGCCTGACCCAGGCCAACCCGGTGCCGGCCGCCAGCGCGCCTGCTGCAGCGCCCGCCGCACCCGCGGCACCTGCGGCAACCGTGGCCACGGCCGCGGCGAAGCCGCAGATCCGCATCGGTGGCGTGACGGTGGAAAAGGGCAACATCAATTTCTCGGATTTCTTCGTCAAGCCGAACTACACCGCCAACCTGACCGATATGAAGGGATCGGTCTCCAAGGTCTCGTCGTTGGACCCGACGCCGGCCGACCTCACCCTGGCGGGGCGTATCGATGACGACGCACCGGTCAATATCGACGGCAAGCTCAACCCGCTGGCCGACCAGCTTTACCTCGATATCGCGGCCAAGGCCGCCGGCGTGGAACTGACCCGGCTGACGCCTTACGCGGCCAAGTACGCCGGCTACCCGATCACCAAGGGCAAGCTCACGGTCGATGTGGCGTACAAGATCGAAAACGGCAAGCTGGACGCGCGCAACCACCTCTACCTGGACCAGCTCACTTTCGGCGACAAGGTCGACAGCCCGACCGCGACCAAGCTGCCGGTGCTGCTGGCGGTCTCGCTGCTGAAGGATCGCAACGGCGTGATCGACATCAACCTGCCGGTAGCGGGCTCGCTGTCGGATCCGGAGTTCAGCATCGGTGGCGTGATCGTGCGGGTGATCGTCAACCTGCTGACCAAGGCCATCACCTCGCCGTTCTCGCTGATCGCCTCGGCCTTTGGCGGCGGCGACGAACTGGGCTATGTGGAGTTTGCGCCCGGCACGGCCACGCTCACGCCGGCGGCTGCGCAGAAGATCGCCACGTTGGGCAAGGCGCTGGCCGACCGTCCGGCGCTGCGGCTGGAAATCAGCGGCCGCATCGATCCCGCCACCGACAACGCCGGCGCGCGCCGGGCCTGGCTTGACGCGCGCGTGGCCGAGCAGAAGGCGCGTGAACTACGCACCAGCGCCCGCCAGGGTGCCGTGGCCGAGGAAAGCGAGGAGGGAGAACAGGGCGCCAAGGTGACGGTGTCGCCGCAGGAGTATCCGAAATACCTGGAAACGGTCTACAAGCGCGCATCGTTCAAGAAACCGCGCAATATGATCGGGCTGTCCAAGTCCCTGCCGACCAAGGAAATGGAAACGCTCCTGCTGGAGAACGCGCCGGTCACCGATGTGGAACTCAGGCAACTGGCCGAGCAGCGCGCGCTGGCCGTGAAGCAGGCGCTGGAGCGCGACGCCAAGGTGCCGGAGAGCCGCCTGTTCCTGACCGCGCCGAAGCTCAGCGCCGAAGGCATCAAGGACAAGGGTGCGCCCAACCGGGTGGACTTCACGATCCGGCAGTGAGCACGCGGCGGGATTGACGGGGGAGGGCGCGGCGCGGTTTGCGGTGCCGCTCCCGCTTCCGCTTCCGCTTCAATGCCCCAGTGCCCATGCCGGTGCGCCGGTCAAAAAGCTTGTATGATTTCGCCCGGAATCGATACAGGAGTGCGTTTTGCAGCAGGAAGCCGTTGCCTACAAGACCTGGGTTTGCGTGATTTGCGGATGGGTCTACGACGAAGAACAGGGCTGGCCGGAAGATGGCATCGCCCCCGGCACGCGCTGGGAGGACATCCCGGAAGACTGGCGTTGCCCCGAATGCGACGTGGGCAAGGGTGAGTTCGCGATGATCGAAATCTGAGTTCGATTCAGAGTCTGATTCCGGCGCATGTCCGCCTGCCAGTACCCGTCCTGGCAGGGTAAGCACGAGATCGCGCGCTGGCGCCCTCGGCCAGGCAGCCGCGCTCAGTGGCGCTGCATCTGCCGGCAGATTCCCGCGCGCCTGCGCTGCTCGGCGCAGCGGCGATAACGCATGCGGTAGGGATGGCTACAACGCCAGATCGCTGTCACGATAGTGACCAGCAGCAGGGCCGCCATCACGACGGCCAACATGCCCAGTGTCATAGCGGCCTCCTCTCCCACAAGCAAGCCGGGAACGCTCGAAGCGTTCAGATCAGCAAGGGCAGCGCCTCCAGCAAGGCCACCGCCAGCAGCGCCCCGAATATCGCACCCGCCGCGCGGCAACTGATGCGCAGGGCACGTGCGGTGAAGGGGATCCCGCCGAAGGCAATCATGCCCACCAGCGCCATCGGAATCAGGAACACAAGATCATGCGACGTGAAGTGCAGCATTGCCGTCTCCTGTCTTTCAGCTTGTGCTTTCAGTATAGAAAGTGTCGCAGAGAGGCCAAGGATGAATGACATCGGGGTTGTCCCGTAAGCGTTTTCCCAGTCCTGCGCCTTCCGCACCGTCCGCGCCTTCCGCGCCTTCCGCGCCGAAACGACGTACGCTGCCTGCGTGGAAGATTTTGCTGCGGCTGCTCCGGCCGCTCCCCAAGGCGGCATGCTCGCCCGTGCAGGGGCGATCCGGGCACTTCCCGAGCTTCGCTTGCTGCGCCGCTCCATAAATTTCCCTTGTAGGTGGCGTAAAAACTTCCTAGAAATTGGTCAGGCCACTTTACCTCTATGCCTGAACGCTCTCCGGGACCGCGCACCGACATGCCCCTGCAGCAGATCGAACCCCGCCGGCTGTACCGCCAGATTGCCGACCAGTTGCGCCGGCTGATCGAGAACGGCGAGTTCCCGGTGGGCTCGCGCCTGCCGCCGGAGCGCGACCTTGCGGTGCAGCTCGGGGTGTCGCGCCCGTCGGTGCGCGAAGCGCTGATCGCGCTGGAGGTGGAGGGGCTGGTCGAGGTGCGGATGGGGTCGGGCATCTATGCCTGTCCGCCGGAGCGGGCCCGCGCGGCCAGCGTGATGGCGCCGCCGCCGCTGGATGTCATCCGCGCCCGGCAGACCATCGAGGGCGAGATGGCGGCCAATGCCGCGCGGCATGCCACGCCGGCCTTGCTGGCTGCGCTGGCGGAGGCGATCGCCATGATGGAAGCGGAAGCCGGCGCCGGCCAGAGCCCGGTCCGGGGCGACCGCCTGTTCCATCTGCGCATTACCGAGGTGTCGGGCAATGCGGTGCTGCAGCGCCTGGTTGCCGAACTGTTCGACGAACGCCATAACCCGCTCTTCGCCCGTTTCGGCAGCCATTTCGAGAACGAGACCAGCTGGCACGCCGCCATCGCCGAGCACCGCGCGGTGGTGGCGGCCATTGCCTCGGGCTCGCCGGAGGCCGCGCGCGAGGCGATGTGCCGGCACCTGGAAGCATCGCACGGACGTTTTTACGCAGCGTGGCCAGCCAGCGCGGCCATGCCCGGAACAGCCGACGCCGGCGCCGCGCCGCCGGCGGCGCCTGCCATCGCGCGCCGCAAGCCGCGCAAGCTCGCCGAGGAGTCTTGATGTCTCTTGTGTGCCATATCCATGCGGGCGAAGACCTGCGCTTCTCGCAGGTCGATCCAACCGATCCCGGCCCGAACGAAGTCGAAGTGCGTCTCGGCGCGGCTGGCATCTGCGGCTCCGACCTGCACTATTACTTCCACGGCAAGGTAGGCACCTTCGTGATCCGTGAACCGCTGACACCGGGCCATGAAGCCGCCGGCATCGTAACCCGCGTGGGCAGCGCGGTCACGCGCGTCGCTCCCGGCAACAAGGTGGCGATCAATCCCTCGCATGCCTGCGGCGCGTGCGACTACTGCCGGGCCGGGCGCGACAACCTTTGCCGCAACATGCGCTTTCTCGGCAGCGCCAGCGTCTATCCACATGTGCAGGGCATGTTCCGCGAGCACTTCCTGATGCACGAGCGGCAACTCACGCCGGTGGACACGGATATCTCGCTGGGCGAGCTGGCCTTTGCCGAACCGCTCTCGGTAGCGCTGCACGGCGTGCGCCGCGCCGGCGAGCTGATGGGCAGGACGGTGCTGGTCACCGGTGGCGGCACCATCGGCAGCCTGGCGGTGATGGCCGCACGGCTGGCCGGCGCGGCGCATGTCATCGTCTGCGATATCGCGGACCGCCCGCTCGAAGTGGCGCTGCGGGCGGGGGCCCACCAGGCCATCCGCACCGACCGGGTGGCGCCGCAGGCCGTGGCGGATCTCGCCGACATCTGTCTGGAAGCGGCCGGCAGCGCCGCCGCGCTGGAGACCTGCCTGCAGGCGGCCCGGCGCGGCGGGCGCATCGTGCAGATCGGCACGTTGCCGGCGCAGGGGCTGCATTTTCCCGCCAACAGCATCATGGCGCGCGAACTGGAGTATGTCGGCGCCTTCCGCTTCGCAGGCGAGTTCGACTGGGCTGTGCGCTATCTCGCGCAACGCCGGCTCGATGTGCGCCCGCTGCTATCGGCGCAGTTGCCGCTGGCGCAGGCAGCGGAAGCGTTCAGGCTGGCCGCCGACAAGACCCGCAGCACCAAGGTGCAGCTCACCGCAGCATAGACGCATGGACCGGCATCACGGCCGCCGGAGCGCATCCGAGAGAGAGCGCCAGGCTCACCACAACAAGAGGAGACGAAGGATGAAGCCATTTTCCCCGCGACTGCAGTCATCGCTGCTGCCGGCGGCCATGGTGCTGGCAGCCTGCATGGCCAGCCTGGCCTGCGGCAACGCGCCGGCCCAGACCAGGCTCAAGTGGGCGCACGTATATGAGACCTCGGAGCCTTTCCACAAATGGTCGGTGTGGGCCGCGGAGGAGATCCGCAAACGCAGCAACGGCAGGTACCAGATCGATGTATTTCCCGCCTCGCAGCTGGGCAAGGAGAACGACATCAACCAGGGCCTTGCGCTGGGTTCGGTCGATATCATCATCTCCGGGTCGAGCTTCGCGGCCAAATCGTTCCCGCGCATCGGCGTGGCCTACTACCCCTACACCTTCCGCGACGCGAACCACCTGCTGGCCTACACCAGGAGCGATATCTACAAGGAACTGACGCGCGGCTACGAGGAAAAATCGGGCAACCACATCGTTGCCACCACCTACTACGGCACGCGCCAGTCCACCTCCAACAAGCCCTTCGCGCATTGCGGCGAGATGAAGGGGTTGAAGATGCGCGTGCCGGATGTGCCAGCCTACCTGGCCATGCCGCGCGCCTGCGGCGTCAATACCTCGCCGATTGCCTTCGCCGAGGTGTACCTGGCATTGCAGAACGGCACCGTGGAAGCGCAGGAGAATCCGCTGACCACCATCGAAGCCAAGAAATTCTACGAGGTGCAGAAGAACATCGTATTGACGGGCCATATCGTCGATCACCTCAACACCGTGATCTCGGGCGGCCTGTGGAAGAAGCTATCCGAGGATGACCGCAGGATGTTCACCGAAGTCGCGCAGGAAGCCGCCGTGCGCGCCACCGCCGACGTGGTGGCGCGCGAGAAGGAACTGGTGGCGGTGTTCAGGCAGAAGGGCCTGGCCGTAACGGAGATCAGCGTGCCGGAGTACCGCGAGGCGGTGCTGAAGAACGTGAGCTTCGAATCGCAGGGTTACCGCAAGGCGGACTGGGACAGGATCCAGGCGGTGAAGTGAAGGGCGTGATGTGTTGCCCAAGGCGCCGGACGAAGCTGGCAGGACGCGCCTGTACCGATTGAAGTGCCCGACGGTTGCCGCTGCCCCTCCCGCAAGCGGGAGGGGCACCACCCTTGCGGGGTTTGGCACGCTGGCTGGTTCGAGAACAGTCAATTAGCGGAGTAACACCATGGAAATGCGTTCCCGGCTCTCCGAGGACCTGCCTGTGCAGGCCGCCCCCGGCGAGGCCCCACACAGTCCGCCGCATCTGGCTTGCGTCGAAGAACTGGTGCACAGCTTCGAGGAAGCGGATACCCGGCCGGCGGACCTGACGGGCTACGCCGCGGAGGACTGGATCACGCTCGGCCTGTTCTGGCTGATGACGGTGCTGGTCTTCCTGCAGTTCTTCACCCGCTACGTGATGAACGACTCGCTCGCCTGGACCGAAGAGCTGGCGACGTATTGCCTGATCGGCGTGGTCTTCATCGGCGCGGCCATGTGCGTGCGCAAGAGCCGGCATATCCAGGTGGACCTGCTCTACCGCTACCTGCCGCACGCGCCCGCACGCGTGCTGTCGGCATTCGTGGATATCGTGCGCACAGCGTTCCTGGGCTACGCGGCCTGGCTGGTCTGGCGTTACATCCTGGTGGTGGGCGACGAGCCGATGACCACCATCGAGTGGAACAAGGACTGGGTCTATTACCTGGTGCTGGCGGGCTTTGTCCTGATGTGCCTGCGTTCCTGCCAGGTGGCCTGGCAGAACTGGCGGCAAGGCTATTCCATCCTAGAGCGCCCCGAAGCGTTCGAGGCCAGCGACGACTGACCGGGAGTGCACCGTTATGTGGATCCTGATTGCTTCCTTCCTGCTGCTGATGCTGGTGGGCTTGCCCGTGGCCATTGCGATGGCGGTGGCTTCGCTGCTGTATATCTGGACCTCCGGCACCGTGCCGGACGTGATCCTGGCGCAGCGCATGATCGCCGGCGTGGAAAGCTTCCCGTTGCTGGCGGTGCCTTTCTTCATCCTGGCGGGCAACCTGATGAACGTGGCCGGCATCACCGGGCGCATCTATAACTTCGCGGTGGCGCTGGTGGGCTGGATGCGCGGCGGCCTCGGCCACGTGAACATCATCGGCTCGGTGATCTTCTCGGGCATGTCCGGCACCGCGATCGCGGACGCGGCGGGTCTTGGCACCATCGAGATCAAGGCCATGAAGGATCACGGCTACGAGACCGAGTTCGCGGTCGGCGTGACCGCCGCCTCGGCCACGCTGGGGCCCATCATCCCGCCGTCGCTGCCGTTCGTGATCTACGGCATGATGGCCAATGTGTCGATCGGCTCGCTGTTCCTGGCGGGCATCGTGCCGGGCCTGGTGCTGACCCTGTTCATGATGGGCACGGTGGCGTGGTTTGCCCACCGGCGCGGCTGGGGCAGCGACACGGCGTTCTCCTGGAAACGGCTCGGCCAGGCCAGCATCGAAGTGGCGGTGGTGCTGGCGTTTCCGCTGGCGATCTGGCTGATGACGCGCTTTGGCATGTCCACCAACATGGCCGCGCTGATCGCGCTGGCGGTGCTGCTGGCGCTGGACTGGTACTTCGACTTCTCCGCGGTGATGGCGCTGATGGCGCCGGTGATCCTGATCGGCGGCATGACACTGGGCTGGTTCACGCCCACGGAAGCCGCCGTGGCGGCGGTGATCTGGGCGCTGTTCCTCGGGCTGGTGCGCTACCGCTCGATGACCTTGCGCTCGCTCGCCAAGGCCACGCTCGATACCATCGAGACCACCGCGTCCGTACTGTTCATCGTCACCGCGGCATCGATCTTCGCCTGGCTGCTGACCACCAGCCAGGCGGCGCAGATGCTGACCGATGCCATTCTCGGTTTCACCCACAGCAAGTGGGTGTTCCTGCTGCTGGCCAACGTGCTGATCCTGATCGTGGGCTGTTTTATCGACACGACGGCGGCGATCACCATCCTGGTCCCCATCCTGCTGCCGATCGTGCTCAAGCTTGGCATCGACCCGATCCACTTCGGGCTGGTGATGACGCTCAACCTGATGATCGGCCTGCTGCACCCGCCGCTGGGCATGGTGCTGTTCGTGCTGGCGCGCGTGGCCAAGCTGTCGGTGGAGCGCACCACGGTGGCCATCCTGCCGTGGCTGGTGCCGCTGTTCCTGACGCTGATCGCCATTACCTACGTGCCGCAGATCACGTTGTGGCTGCCTAACCTGGTCGGCAGCAAATGAGCGCCGCCACCGCCACCACGGTGGTCCAGGTCGAACTCCTCCAGGTCGACCTGCCGCCCCAGGTGCCGCGTTCCGATGCGATCCGGCGCGCGCCGCACTACGCGGAACTGGGCATCGCCTGGCTCGAGGAACCGCTGCCGGCCGACGATATCGCCGGCCATGTGCGGGTGGCCGCCTCGACCTCCGTGCCCATCGCGGTGGGAGAGTCGCTGTACTCGCCCGGCCAGTTCGCCGAGTATGTGCGCCAGGGCGCCTGCGGCATCGTGCAGGCCGACGTGGCGCGCATTGGCGGCATCACGCCCTGGCTCAAGGTTGCGCACCTGGCCGAAGCCCACAATATGGCGATCTGCCCGCACTTCCTGATGGAGTTGCATGTCTCGCTGTGCGCTGCGGTGCCGAACGCGAGATGGGTGGAGTACATCCCGCAGCTCGACGATATCGCCGCCAGCCGCGTGCGCATCGAGGCCGGCCATGCCATTGCCCCGGATGTGCCCGGGCTTGGTATCGAATGGGATTGGGCCGCGATCGGGCGCCGTACGGTGGCGCGCGCGCTGGTTTCCTGACGATCAACCCGGCTGCCAGCCGGAATCCTCCATGGAGAACGACAGATGACGCAACGACTCGCCGGCAAGCTCGCCCTGGTGACCGCAGCCGGGCAGGGCATAGGCCGCGCCACCGCCGAAGCCTATCTGCGCGAAGGCGCGCGCGTGATCGCCGCCGACATCGACGAGGCCGCGCTGGCCGGGCTGGCGGGCCAGCCTGGCTGCACTGCGCTGCGGCTGGATGTGACCGATGCCGCCGCGGTGCGCGCGGCGGCATCGCAGGCCGGCGCGCTCGACATTCTCTTCAACGGTGCGGGCTTCGTGCACCACGGCACCCTGCTCGAGTGCGACGAGACCGCCTTCGATTTCTCGATCAACCTGAACGTGCGCGCCATGTACGGCATGATGCGGGCCTTCCTGCCCGCCATGATCGAGCGGCGGCGCGGCTCGATCGTCAATATGGCTTCGGTGGCGGGCAGCATCAAGGGCGCGCCCAACCGCTTCGTCTACGGCGCCACCAAGGCGGCGGTGATCGGCATGACCAAGTCGGTGGCGGCGGACTATATCGGCCACGGCATCCGCTGCAACGCGATCTGTCCGGGCACCGTCGAGTCGCCATCGCTGCGCCAGCGCATTGCTGACCAGGCCCGCGCCGGCGGCAAGACGCTGGCGGAGGTCGAGGCCGCTTTTGTGGCGCGCCAGCCGATGGGGAGGATCGGCAGCGCGGCGGAGATTGCCGCGCTGGCGGTGTACCTCGGCTCGGACGAATCGGCATTCACCACCGGCACGGCGCAGGTGATCGACGGCGGCTGGTCGAACTGAGGCGGCGCCTTATCGGGCCATCGGGTCATTGGGCTGTCGAGCCCTCGAGCCCTCGGGCCCTCGGGTCCACCCCTCGTTTGCGACGTCCGCCACCTTTCAGGAGCCAGCATGCCTGCCGCCAATGTCCCCGCCGTCATCCGCATCCATCCCGCCGACGATATCGTGATTGCCTGCCGGCAACTGGTCCCGGGCACCGTCATTGCGGCCGAAGGCATCACCGTGGCCAGCCTGGTGCCGCCCGGGCACAAGCTCGCGGTGCGCGCCATCGGCGCGGGCGAGCCGGTGCGGCGCTACAACCAGGTCATCGGCTTTGCGCGCCAGCCGATCGCGCCCGGCCAGCACGTGCATACCCACAACCTGGCGATGGGCGATTTCGCGCGCGAGCATGCCACCGGCGCCGACGCGCAGGCCACGGAATACGTCGACATGCCCGCCAGCTTCGATGGCATCGTGCGTGCCGATGGCAGCGTCGCCACGCGCAACTACATCGGCATCCTGACCTCGGTGAACTGCTCGGCCACGGTGGCGCGCGCCATCGCCGATCACTTCCGCCGCGAACTGCGCCCGGAGGTGCTGGCCGCCTATCCGAACGTGGATGGCGTGGTGGCGCTTACGCACGGCGCGGGCTGCGCCACCGATAGCGAAGGCGAGAACCTGCGCGTGTTGCGGCGCACGCTGGCGGGCTATGCGCGCCATCCGAACTTTGCCGCCGTACTGGTGGTGGGCCTGGGCTGCGAGGCGAACCAGATCGACGGCCTGCTGGCGGAGGCACAGTTGACCGGCATGGCCGCCGGCCCGCGCCTGCACGCGTTCAATATCCAGGATACCGGCGGCACCGCGAGCGCGGTGGCCCGAGGCGTTGCCATCGTGCAGGCCTTGCTTGCCGATGCCAACCGCGTGCAACGGCAGGCGGTGCCGGCCAGCCACCTGACCGTGGGCCTGCAATGCGGTGGCTCGGACGGCTACTCCGGCCTCACCGCCAACCCCGCGCTGGGCGCCGCCGTGGATCTGCTGGTGCGTCACGGCGGTGCGGCCATCCTGTCGGAGACGCCCGAGATCTACGGCGCGGAGCACCTGCTGACCCGCCGCGCGGCCTCGCCAGCGGTGGCTGAACGCCTGCTGGCACGCATTCGTTGGTGGGAGGACTATTGCGCGCGCAACCACGGCAGCATGGACAACAATCCCTCGGCAGGCAACAAGGCCGGCGGGCTCACCACCATCCTGGAGAAGTCGCTCGGCGCGGTGGCCAAGAGCGGCACCACCAACCTGGTGGAGGTCTACGAGTTCGCGCAGCCGGTGCGCGCGCGCGGCCTGGTCTTCATGGATACGCCGGGCTACGACCCGGTTTCGGCCACGGGCCAGGTGGCGGGCGGCGCCAACCTGATCTGCTTCACCACCGGCCGCGGCTCGGCCTATGGCTGCGCACCGTCGCCCTCGCTCAAGCTGGCCACCAACAATGCGCTGTGGCAACGGCAGTCGGAGGATATCGATATCAACTGCGGCGACATCGTCGAGGGCGGCGCCAGCATCGCCGGCAAGGGCGCGGATATATTCCGGCTGATGCTGGAGACCGCCTCGGGGCGCAAGACCAAAAGCGAGAGGCACGGCTACGGGCAGAGCGAGTTCGTGCCGTGGTCGCTCGGCGCGGTCATGTAAGGCAGGCACGCATCATTCAATAAACCGAGGGGGCAGCATGAGGATCATCGCCGCGCGCGTCATCGTGTGTTCCCCGGGGCGCAACTTCGTGACGCTGAAGATCGAGACCGATGAGGGCCTGAGCGGCATCGGCGACGCCGCCCTCAACGGCCTTGCAACGCACACGCGCGTGTTTCGGGAGCGCGGTGTCCTGGACACGGTCCAGGCGGTAGCGGGCAATGGCCATGAGGGCGGGAAATCGGCCGGCGCCTGAGCGCATCCGGCGCGAAGTACCGACCCTGTCACACGCGCTTTCCTGGTGCGTTGGGCAACGTTGCGCCGTGTCCACCATGCGCACTTTTTTGCGCGTGTGCGGTCCAACGACCAGGCCGGCGTGTCCTATGCTGTGCAGATACGCAGGTCCCGATCCGTGCTCAAGTCACGGCGTCGCCTTGCAGCCAGGCTGCAGCGAACCTGCAGAAAATCAGCATATCCGGAGGTGGCTATGGAACTTCACATGCAATCGCACCACTATGTGCGCCGCATGCCAGACTGGACCGCGGCAGCGGTGTCAGGGCTGGCAGCCGGCGCGCTATTGATGGTGATCGAGCTGTTCTGGTCGACGATGGTGGCAGGTGTCAGTCCATGGGGCACGACGCGGATGATCGCGGCAATCCTGATGGGGCAGGACGTACTGCAGACTTCGTTGTTCAGCGTGGGAACCGTGGCTGCCGCGCTGGTGATCCACTTCGTGCTGGGCGCGGTGCTCGGCATGATATTGGGGGCCATCATCGCGCCGTTCCATCTGGATTCCAGCGTGGGCATGGTGCTGCTGACCGGCGCCGTGTTCGGCCTGGCGGTGTACCTGCTGAATTTCTATGGCATGACCCGCTTCTTCACCTGGTTTGCCGATGCGCGCGGCTGGCACACCATGGCCGGCCACCTGATCTTCGGCATGACCGCGGCCATTGCGTACTGGAAGCTGGAAAGCAAGGATGTATCTCACTGAGCACGCCAACCATCGCGTCAATGTTCAGGGCAGTCATCACGCACCGCAGCGCATCCAATCTCCGATAGCCTGCGGTGGGCTGGTTTAGACCCGCTTGCCATTACACGGGCCGCGCGGGCCGGTAGCGGCGGACGAAAGCCAGGGCTTTTGCCGCCGCTTTTTCTTTGACGGATGCCGGCGGGCATGCCGCCCGTTCGTGTGCCGCAGCACGCAAAGCGTTGTCAGGGGCGCCTTGCAGTGGGCGGACCGCATGCACTAGTCTTAACACAGCCTTGCGTGGAGTTGGCTGCCTTCCGGAGCGCAAGGGGGAGGGGGGTATGGCGCTAGCCATCGCACTCGTGATCATCGTCGTAGCCTCGGTGCTCTTCCATTTCGTGAGCCCGTGGTGGGCGACGCCGCTTGCTTCCAACTGGAAGCAGATGGACGACACGCTGACCATCACCCTGGTCATCACCGGTGTCTTCTTCATCGTCATCAACCTGTTCGTCGGCTATATCGTCTGGCGCTTCCGCCATCGCGACGGCATGCGCGCGGGCTACCAGCCGGAAAACAGCAAGCTGGAGCTGTGGCTGATCGGCGGGACCACGCTCGGCGTGATTGCCCTGCTGGCGCCGGGGCTGTTCGTCTATGCCGAATACGTGCACGCGCCTGCCAATGCCATGGTGTTGGAGGTGGTGGGCCAGCAGTGGCAGTGGGCCTTCCGCTTTCCCGGACAGGGTGGCCAGCTTGGCACGTCGGATGCACGCTTCGTCACGCCGGCCAACCCGCTTGGCGTGAATCCGGACGATCCACGCGGGCAGGATGACATCATCGTTGTCGGCAATGAGGTGCACCTGCCGCTGAACCGTCCGGTCAAGGTGCTGCTGCGCTCCAAGGACGTGCTGCACGACTTCTACGTGCCGCCGTTCCGCGCCCGCATGAACATGGTGCCGGGCATGGTGACCTCGTTCTGGTTCACGCCGACCAAGGCGGGTACCTTCGAGATCCTGTGTGCGCAACTCTGCGGGGTGGGCCATTACAACATGCGGGGCCATGTGGTGGTGGAGGACGAGGCCGCCTTCCGGGCATGGCTGGCCCGCCAGCCCACTTTTGCGCTGACCATGCTGAAGACGCCCGCGCCGGCGGCTGCCGCAGGGGTGGCCGGCGCACCCGCCGGCGCGGACACGCTGGCGACGCAAGGCCGCGCCCTGGCCCAGAGCAAGGGCTGCGTGGGCTGCCACAGCATCGACGGCACCGCCGGCGTGGGGCCGAGCTGGAAGGGCCTGTATGGCCGCACCGAAACGTTCGCCGACGGCAGCACCGCGAAAGTCGACGATGCCTACCTCAAGGCCGAAATGACCGAACCGCACGTGCGGTTGGTCAAGGGGTTCGGCCCGCTCATGCCGAGAATCCCGTTGAGCGAGGCGGAGGTCGGCGCCCTCATCGCCTACATCCGCGCCAACGGGGCGGACGCCGCGGCAACGCAGGCGGGCTCGGCCGCGAAATAAGTATCAGGCATCAGGCATCAGGCATCAGGAGGGATTGCAATGGCATACGCCGACGACGCTGCCCATCATGGCCCGGCCAGCTTCTGGACCCGCTATATCTGGAGCCAGGACCACAAGGTCATCGCGGTGCAATACACCATTGTCGCCATCGTGGTGGGGTTGGTGGGCGTTGCGCTCTCCAACCTGATGCGCCTGCAGCTGGGATTCCCTGGGAAGTTCGATTTCATCGACGCCAACCGCTATTACCAGTTTGTCACCATGCACGGCATGATCATGGTGATCTACCTGCTCACTGCGCTTTTCCTCGGCGGCTTCGGCAACTACCTGATCCCGCTGATGGTGGGCGCGCGCGACATGGTGTTCCCGT
Source organism: Cupriavidus sp. 96C5-1 (assembly GCF_057798855.1). Taxonomy (NCBI): domain Bacteria; kingdom Pseudomonadati; phylum Pseudomonadota; class Betaproteobacteria; order Burkholderiales; family Burkholderiaceae; genus Cupriavidus; species Cupriavidus sp. 96C5-1. Next base: position 35,568 of record NZ_JBYOJU010000006.1, read on the forward strand.
TCCTCAATATGCTGAGCTTCTGGGTCTACCTGTTGTCGGTGATCGTGCTGCTGTCGAGCTTCTTCGTGCCGGGAGGACCCACCGGCGCCGGCTGGACGCTCTATCCGCCGCAAGCCATCCTGAGGGGGACGCCAGGCTACGAGTGGGGCATCATCCTGATGCTGGTGTCGCTGCTGATCTTTATCGTGGCGGCCACCATGGGGGGGCTCAACTATGTCACCACGGTTCTGCAGGCCCGCACCGAAGGCATGACCCTGATGCGCATGCCGCTGTCCGTGTGGGGCATCTTCATGGCCACCATCCTGGCGCTGCTGGCGTTTCCCGCGCTGTTCGTGTCCGGCGTGATGATGCTGCTCGACCGTACGCTGGGCACCAGCTTTTTCATGCCGGCCATCGTGTCGCTGGGCCAGCAGCTCAACTACAAGGGCGGTAGCCCGCTGCTGTTCCAGCACCTGTTCTGGTTCTTCGGCCATCCCGAGGTGTATATCGTCGCCTTGCCGGCCTTCGGCATCGTCTCCGACCTGGTCAGCGTGCATTCGCGCAAGAGCATTTTCGGCTACCGCACCATGGTGTGGGCCATCCTCGCCATCGGCGTGCTGTCGGTCGTGGTGTGGGCACACCATATGTTCGTGAGCGGGATGAACCCCTACTTCGGCTTCTTCTTCGCCACCACCACGCTGATCATCGCGATTCCCACCGCCATCAAGGTCTATAACTGGGTCATCACGCTGTGGCGCGGCGACATCCATCTCTCGGTGCCGATGCTGTTCGCCATCGCCTTTATCAGCACCTTCGTGATCGGCGGGCTGACCGGGCTGTTCCTGGGTAATGTGAGCGTGGATATCCCGCTTTCCAACACGTACTTCGTGGTTGCGCATTTTCATATGGTGATGGGCGTGTCGCCGATCCTGGTGGTGTTCGGCGGCATCTATCACTGGTACCCCAAGGTCACTGGCCGCATGCTCAACGACGCGCTTGGCAGGGTGCATTTCTGGGTGACCTTCGTCGGTACCTATGCCATCTTCTTTCCCATGCACTATCTCGGCATCCTCGGCATGCCGCGGCGCTATTACGCCTACGACAACTATGCCTTCATACCGGAGTCGGCGCATACGCTGAATGCCTATATCTCCGTGGCGGCCTTTGTCGTAGCGGCGGCGCAACTGATCTTTGTCTTCAACCTGGTGTGGAGCCTGTGGCGTGGCAAGGCAGCGGGCGCCAACCCGTGGCGCGCGGCGTCGCTGGAGTGGCAGACGCCACAGACGCCGCCCGTGCACGGCAACTGGGGCCCGGAGCAGCCGGTGGTGCATCGCTGGGCCTACGCCTACAGCGTGCCGGGCGCGAGCGAGGATTTCATCGCGCAGAACGCGCCGCCCGAGGCTGGCGGCGCCGAGCCCGAGCCGCATGAGCGTCGTGGAGCCGTGGCATGAACCCGAACCTGGTCTATCGCGTCAGCGGCGGCGACGAACGCCGCGGTGGCCCCGGCCCTGGCGATGCGGGCCGCCAGAAGGCGGGCCCGGCGCCGGCCAGCATCGGCCTGTGGGCGTTCATGGGCGTGGTGAGCTCGCTGTTCGCGCTGTTTCTCACGGCCTACGCCATGCGCATGGACTCGCCGGACTGGCATGCCGTCGCGCTGCCTTGGCAGGTATGGCTGTCCACCGCGCTGCTTGCGGCGGGCAGCGGGGTGATGCTGGCGGCGGCGCGGGCCTCCCGCGCGGGGCGCTTCCAGCGGGCGCATCGCGCCCTGCGCCTGGGCGGACTGGCCGCAGCGGCCTTCGTCTCCTCGCAACTGTGGGCGTGGCAGGCATTGCTCGCCATCCATGTGGTGCCGGCCAACAATCCGGCCGGCAGTTTCTTCTACCTGTTGACCGCGATGCATGGCCTGCACGTGCTGGGCGGGCTGATTGGCTGGGCGGTGGCCATGCGCGCCGCGCCCGGTAGCGTGGGCAGCACGCTGCGCATCACGCTGTGCGCCCGCTACTGGCACTTCCTGCTGGCCGTGTGGGTGGCACTGCTGGCTGCGCTGGGCTGGCTCACGCCGGAGTTCGTCCGCTTTATCTGCGGCCGCGGCTAACGCGGCCAGGCTCATCCTCGAAGGAGGGCGCCGATGTCATCGCAATCCACTCCATCGACCCCGGCGGAGACCGGCAGCGCCGCGCTGGCCGGCGCCGCGGCGGCAGGCGGCGCGACCCCGGCGGTCTCCGGCTGGCGCGGCCTGGTGGCCGACTGGTCGTCCGACCAGCAGGCCTTCAAGGTGTCGTGGGGCAAGGCCATGATGTGGATCTTCCTGGTGTCCGACACCTTCATCTTCAGTTGCTTCCTGACCGGCTACATGTCGGTCAGGATCGCGAACACGGCGCCGTGGCCGAATCCGAGCGAAGTGTTCGGGCTGCGGATCGGTAGCACCGACGTGCCATTGCTGCTGATCGCCATCATGACCTTCGTGCTGATTAGCAGTAGCGGCACGATGGCCATGGCGGTGAATTTCGCCTATCGGCGGGACCGCGTGAAATGCGCCAGCCTGATGTTCGCCACCGCCCTGTTCGGCGTCTCCTTTGTCAGCATGCAGGCTTTCGAGTGGACCAAACTGATCGTCACCGAGGGCGTGCGCCCCTGGGGCAACCCCATGGGGGCGGCGCAGTTCGGCTCCAGCTTCTTCATGATTACCGGCTTCCACGGCCTGCATGTGAGCTGCGGCGTGATCTACCTGCTGGTGGTGGCCACCAAGGTGCTGCGCGGCCGCTACGATCGCACGGGCAACTACCAGATCGTGGAGATCGCCGGCCTGTACTGGCACTTCGTGGACCTGGTCTGGGTTTTCATCTTTGCACTGTTCTATCTCTGGTGAGGCACGCCATGGCTTCGTCGACACCATCTCCAGATGTGCCGGGCCTTGCGCCGGCGGCTCCCGCTGCTCCCCCGGCTCCCGCGGCGCACGGGGAGCAGCACGGGCAACAGCACCCGATCGGCCTCTACCTGAAGATCTGGGGGCTGTTGTTCGTGCTGTCCACGCTGTCCTACCTGGTGGACTATTTCCATTTCCAGGGCTATCTGCGCTGGACCCTGATCCTGCTTTTCATGGTGATGAAGGCGGGCCTGATCGTGGGCGTCTTCATGCATATGGCGTGGGAACGGATGGCCCTGATCTGTGCCATCCTGCTGCCGCCGCTATGCCTGCTGGTGCTGGTGGGCCTGATGGCAACCGAGGCGGACTACACCTTCCTCCTGCGCGGCATCTTCTTCCGTTGAGCAGGCCTTTCGCGCGCTGAAGCTGCGGCCTGGTGGCGGCTGCGGTTTGCATGTGCCGGCTGGCCGGGTACACTCAGCGGATTGCCGGTCCAACCGAGGAAACCATGCATCCCGCCACGGAAGCCATCCTGATCTACAACCAAGGCCGCGATCCCGAGCGGCTCACGCGCAAGCTGGCGGCAATCGCCGCCGATCCCTTTGCCTTCCTGCGCGGCACCAACCACCTCTATGCGGCCTCCATGCGCGGGGAAGCGGCCTTGCTCGAAGCGCCGACCACCTATGTCTGCGGCGACCTGCACCTGGAGAACCTGGGCAGCTTCAAGGGCGACAACGGCCTGGTCTATTTCGATCTCAACGATTTCGACGACGCGCTGGTCGCACCGCTCACGGTGGACCTGGTGCGCCTGCTGTCCAGCCTGCTGATCGCGGCGCCGCAGCTAGGCCTGTCGGATGCCGACGCGCACGATGCCTGCCACCTTATGCTCGATACCTATGCGGCGGTGCTGGCAGGCGGCAAGCCGCGCTGGGTGGAGCGCGCCACCGCGCGCGGCATGGTTGCCACCTTGCTGCGCCGCGTCCGGCGCCGCCGCCGCGGGCAGTTGCTGGCCGAGCGTACCGTGCGGCGTGGCGGGGAGCGCCGCCTGCTGGTCGATGGCCGCCACGCCCTGGCGCGCGAAGCCGGCCAGCGCAAGCGCGCCACGGCCGTCCTGCGCGAATTCTCGCGGCAGTCGCAGCACGGCAAACTGGTGCTGGACGACGTGGCTCGCCGGGTGGCCGGCATGGGCAGCCTGGGGCTGGAGCGCTATGTGGTGCTTGCCCATGCGGACAGCGATCCCGCGGCCCAGCGGCTGGTCGATATCAAGCGCGCCGCGCCCAGCGCGTGGGATGTGCTGCCGCAGCGCACGCAGCCGCGCTGGGGTACCGAGGCGGCTCGCGTGGTGCATATCCAGCATGCCATGCAGGCAGCTTCGCCGGCGCTGCTGACGGCAGTGACGATGGAGGACGCCTCCTACCTGGTCAAGAGCCTGCAGCCCACGGCCGACCGGGTCGACATCGGCCCGCACACGGACCGCGACGACCTGCGCGAGGTGCTGCTTACCATGGCTCGCGCCGCCGCCTGGGCGCATCTGCGCGGCTGCGGGCACCAAGCCGCCGACCGCATCGAGCAGCTGCAGGACTTTGCCGCGGGCAGCCGCTGGCGCGCACCGGTGCTGCGGCTGGCCCACCATGGCTGCGAGGTGGCGCAGGCGCAGTGGAAGGACTTCGCGCAGGACTACCGCAAAGCCCGCAGGCAGAAGGCCTAAGCGCCGACGTGCCGGGCGGGCAGTATCTTGCCGTGATTGGTGCCAAAGCCAATGCGCGCATATCCCGCCCGTTCGCACCAGCCGCTGAAGATCACGCTGTCGCCGTCTTCCAGGAAACCACGCATTTCCCCCGCGCCGATATCGACCGGCTGCGTGCCGGCGACGGTCAGCTCGATCAGGGCGCCGGCTTCGCCCGGGGTCGGCCCCGAGATCGTGCCACTGCCCAGTAAATCGCCCGCCTGGAGATTGCAGCCGCCCACGGTGTGATGGGCGATCATCTGCGCGATGCTCCAGTACTGGTGCCGGAAGCTGGTACGGGTCAGCGTGGCGGCGGGCAATCCCCGTGCCGCGCGGCTCGCGCTTTGTACCGCGACTTCCAGCCGGATGTCGAAGGCGCCCGCGGCATCGTTCCCGGGCGCATCCAGGTAGGGCAGGGGCAGCGGCCTGCCGGCTGCGCGCCGCCACGGCTGGCGGTAGGGCAGCAGGGCCTCCAGCGTGACGATCCACGGCGAGATCGTGGTGGCGAAGTTCTTGGACTGGAACGGGCCCAGCGGCTGCATCTCCCAACCCTGTATGTCGCGCGCCGACCAGTCGTTGAGCAGGCAGATGCCGAACACATGGTGCTGTGCCTGCGCGATGTCGATGGGCGTGCCTTGCGCATTGCCGGTGCCGATGAAGATGCCGAGTTCCAGTTCGTAGTCCAGCCGCTGGCAAGGGCCGACTACCGGATGCGCAACGCCTTCGACCCGATACTGGCCCACCGGGCGCCGCACCGCCTGGCCGCTGACTCCGATCGACGATGCGCGCCCGTGGTAAGCGATCGGCAGCCAGTCGAAGTTGGGCGTGACGGCAAGGCCGAGCGGCTTGCTGCAGTTCACCGCATGATCGAGCGAGGTGTAGAAGTCGGTGTAGTCGCCGATGCGCGTGGGCACGGCGTACTCCACCAGGGCCTGCGGCAGCAGGCATGGCCGCACCATGGCCTCATGCGGGCTACCGCGTTCCAGCAGGCCGAACAGGGCATGCCGCAGCGCGCGCCAGGCCGGTGGCCCCATCTCGAAGAACGCGTTCAGGGTCTGGCCGGCGGCTGCCGTGGCGGCGTCCGCTGCCAGTCCATGCAGGCAGCCGGCCTCGCGCAAGGCCGCGAGGTCGACGATCTGGTCGCCGATGGCCACGCCGCCGCGAAAGGGTTCGGTGCTGTCCTTGCGCCTGAACACGGCATAGGGCAGGTTCTGCAGCGGGAATGCCGTGCCGGCGGCGCTGGCCGCGGGCAGCCAGCTCTGGCGCGCGGCGTCGTGGGTGTGGTTCAGTTCCGCTTCCATGATCGGTGCTCCTTCTATCGCGATGCGTTCAGGGCCGTATCGATGATGGCCACCGCGCGGGTCCAGCCCGCCGAGGCGCCGCGGATCTTGTGCGGGAAGCAGGATACATAGAATCCATGCGGCGGCAGGGCCTCCAGGTTGTGCAGCTTCTCGAGGTGGCAATAGCCGATATGGCGGCCGGCCTTGTGCCCTTCCCAGATCAGCGAGGCATCGCCGGTTTCCTGGTACTTGCGCGCGGTATGCACGAAGGGCGCATCCCAGCTCCAGGCGTCGGTGCCCGTCAGGCGCACGCCACGCTCCAGCAGGTACATGGTCGCCTCATAGCCCATGCCGCAGCCGGACGAAACATAGTCCGCGTGGCCGTAGCGCTCGCCCGCGCGCGTGTTCACCACCACGATCTCCAGCGGCGAGAGCTGGTGGCCGATGCGCGCGAGTTCGGCTTGCACATCGGCGGCCGTCACCACGTAGCCGTCGTCGAAGCGACGGAAATCCAGCTTGACGCCGGGCTGGAAGCACCAGTCCAGCGGCACCTCGTCGATGGTGATGGCGCGTTCGCGCTCGCCCAGCGCCTCGTTCATGGTGCTGTGGAAATGGTAGGGCGCGTCCAGGTGCGTGCCGTTGTGGGTATTCAGCCGGACCTGCTCGATCGCCCAGCCTTCGCTGTCGGGGAGGTCCGCCTCGGCCAGGCCGGGAAAGAAGGGCGTGACCTGGCTCGCGGTGGCCTTGTGCGCGTGGTACTCGATCACCGGGCCGTAGCCGGGTGGATCGGAGATGACATCGTTCTCCAGGAAAATCGACAGGTCGATCAGTTGGCGAGGCATGTGGGTAGGCTCCGTAGCTCAGGGGTTATCGAATGGTCCTGTCATCAACTGGCGCTGGCCGCTTGCCCGCGCGGGTCGGGGTCGCTATCGGGCAGCGGCCCGGATTCCGCATGCGGACCCGTGGCAGGCAGGAAGGCGACGGCCAGCGCGGCAAGCAGGAAGAACAGCCCGCACAGCGCGATGCCGGTGGCAAATCCCACCATGGTGGCGATCCAGCCGAGCGCGAGCGGGGAAAAGGCCGAGATGCCGCGGCCGACGTTGAAGCAGAAGCCCGCGCCGGTGGCCCGGATCCGGGTGGGAAAGAGTTCGGCGAAGTAGGCGCCGATCAGGCCCGCGAAGGCCATGAAGAACGCGAAGACCGGGCCCAGCAGCAGCAGCGTGGTGCGGTCGCTGGCGAGCACGTAGACGGGCAGGGTCACGCCGGTGCCGACCAGCGACAGGATGATCGCGCGCTTCTTGCCGATGCGGTCGGAGAGATAGCCGAAGACGTTGTAGCCAACGAACATGCCCGCGTTGAGCACGGCCACGAAGGCCGCCATCGAGCCCACGCTCAGGCCCCGCTCGCGCACCAGGAAGGTGGGCAGCCAAGTGGTGGCGCCCCAGTAGGCGGTCAGCGCGCAGGCCGAGGCCGCCGTTCCCAGCAAGGTATTGCGGGCCAGGCCGGGCGCGAACAGCTCGGCGATCCGCACCGATGGCGCGGGCTGGCCCGCATTGCCGGCGAGCCGCTGCTGGCGCAGCCACGCCTCGGACTCTGGCACGCGGAAAAACACATAGAGCCAGGCGACGGACACCGCCGAGCCGCAGACAAAGAACAGCATGCGCCAGCCATGGCCGGGCAGCAGGTAAGCGGCCACCACCGCCGCCACGCTGGCGCCGACGGAAAAGGAACTCAGCACGAAGGCGGTGGCCCGGCCGCGTTGGGCCGGCGGCCAGGTCTCGTTGACATAGGCCGCGGCAATGCCCCACACGCCGCCGAGCCCGAGTCCGGCCAGGAACCGCAGCACCAGTATCTCGCGCCAGTCGCTGGCGAACGCCACCGCCACCGTCAGCCCGCCGAAGCCGGCAAGCGAGAGCAGCAGCGCCTTGCGGCGGCCGTGGCTGTCGGCGTAGCGGCCCACGGCCACGCTGCTCAGGCCGATGCCGAGCAGCGTGGCCGTGACCAGCAGGCCGGCCTGCGCTTGCGAGATCTCGAGCGACACCATGATGGCCGGCATGGCGATGGCCAGGATGATGATGTCCACGGCATCGAACATATAGCTGAGGAAGCCGCCGGCTAGCACGCGCCACTTCATGGGGTAGGGGTTCATGGTGTCTCCTGTTTCCGACGGGGCCGGGAAGCGCGTCGATGGCTCTTGTTTTGGCTGACTGTACGTTCGTTCAGTTTTGACGAGAACTAGGGTTTACACCGAAATCGGCTGCCAGAAGTGTTACTGCCGGGGCGCGCAATCCGCCTTGGTTACAATCGAGGCCATCAGATGGGAGACGGGATGGGCGTGATCGATCCCCCGCGCACAGCGGGGAAAGCGGTGCAAAAAGCAGGGACGGAAACGGCGCGTGAACCGGCTGGCGCCGCGCCCGAGGCATCCAAGCGCGAGCGCGTGCTCCAGGCCGCGGAGCGGCTGTTCGCGGAAGGGGGATTCGACGGCGTGTCGATGCGCGATATTGCAGCGGCGGCCAGCGTGGGACTGCCCCTGATCGTCTACCACTTCGAGACCAAGCGGAACCTCTATCGCGCTGTGTTCGAGCGTCGCAAGGACGTCCTGGATGCCCGGCTGGAAGCGCTGCGGCGGCCCGCTGTCGCCGGTGTCGATGTGCTGGAGCATATCGTCCAGGCCTTTGTCGAACCGATGGTGCGCGTGCAGAGCGACGAGGACGGCGTGGCCTACGCCAAGCTGATTGCCCGGGAAGCGTCCGATCCGAAGGAAGCGGAGCGCGGCATCGTGCGCGATTACTTCGATCCCTTCGCCAGGGAGTTCATCGAAGCGATCCGGCTGGCGGCGCCCGGCAAGGAACCGGAGTACGCGTACTGGGCCTATACGTTTGCGGTGGGCGCGCTGGTCATGAGCGTATTCGACAGCCGCATCGCGCGGATCTCGGACGGCACCTGCAGGCCGGGGGATGTCGTGCGCAAGACGCGCTATCTGGTGGCCTTCATCACGGCCGGCATTCGTGGCGGGCCGGATCTCCGACCCCGCCCGCACGCCTGACGCGGCGCGGGTCAGTGCCCGCGCCGCGTCAGGCCGGTCCGGCGTTCAGACCTGCGTGATGAACTTGGTCACCAGGTAGCCATCGAAGGTCTCCTGGCCGCCTTCGCTGCCGATGCCGGAATCCTTGATGCCGCCGAACGGCGTCTCGGCCAGCGCCATGCCGAAATGGTTGATATTGACCATGCCGGCTTCCAGGCCGTTGGACACCAGCGTCGCGGTCTTCAGCGAGTTGGTGAACACGTAGGAGGCCAGGCCGAAGGGCAGGCTGTTGGCGCGGCGCAGCACTTCCTCGGCATCCTTGAAGCGCGTCACCGGCGCCACCGGACCGAAGGGTTCGTCGACCATCAGCTTGGCGTCGTCGGGCAGGTCGGTGACCACGGTGGGCGCGAAGAAGAAGCCCTTGTCGCCGATGCGCGATCCACCTGCCACCACCTTGCCGCCGCGATGGCTGGCGTCGTCCAGGAACTGCTCCATCGAGGCGATACGGCGCTCATGGGCGAGCGGACCCATCTGGGTGCCGTCTTCCAGGCCGTCGCCGACCTTGATGGAGCCGATCACTTCGGTAAAGCGCGCCAGGAATTTGTCGTAGGCTTTTTCCTGCACGTAGAAGCGCGTGGGCGACACGCATACCTGGCCGGCGTTGCGCAGCTTGAAGCGCGCCAGCATTTCGGCCGCCGGCTCGATGTCGGCGTCGTCGAACACCAGCACCGGCGAGTGGCCGCCCAGCTCCATGGTCACGCGCTTCATGTGCGCGCCGGCCAGCGCCGCCAGCTGCTTGCCCACCGGCACCGAACCGGTGAACGAAATCTTGCGCACGATCGGCGATTCGATCAGGTAGGTGGAGATTTCTCCCGGCACGCCCCACACGATGTTCAGCACGCCCGGAGGCAGGCCCGCATCGTGGAACAGCTGGGCCAGCGCCACCACCGCGCTGGGCGAGTCTTCGGGACCCTTCAGGATCAGCGTGCAGCCGGCGCCGACCGCCGACACGATCTTGCGGATGGCCTGGTTGAAGGGGAAGTTCCACGGCGTGAAGGCGGCGCACACGCCGATCGGCTCGCGCACCACGATCTGGCGCACATTGGGCTGGCGCGGCGGGATGACGCGGCCGTAGATGCGGCGGCATTCCTCGGCGTGCCACTCGGCGTGTTCGGCGCAGATCATGACTTCGCCGATGGCTTCGGCCAGCGGCTTGCCCTGGTCCAGCGTGATATTGCGGCCGATGTCCTTGGCGCGCTCGCGGGTCAGTTCCGCCACGCGGCGCAGGATCCTGGAGCGCTCCAGCGGCGAGGTCTTCTTCCAGCTTTCAAAGGCGCGCTGCGCCGCGGCCAGGGCACGGTCGAGGTCGGCGCGGCTGGCGTGCGGCAACTTGCCCAGCAGTTCCTGGGTAGAAGGGTTGATGACGTCCTGCTCGCGCCGGTCCCCTCCCTTGACGAATTCCCCGTCGATGTAGAGGGCGAGATCCTGGTACATGCCTTTCTCCTGGTGAGTGTAGCCTGCGGCATGCCGTGCAGGCTGCGCCGCCGAGGAAATGCTGGCCCGGCGCGAATGGACTTGGCCAAAAGGCGTTCCGCCCGCGTGAGCGATGCTGGTGAAACGGCAAGCTTAACGCGTCGGCCGGATTTTTGCACGGACAGGCGGGATCTGCATTCCATAAGACGGAATGGTGGTTTTGCTCTGTGTAAATCGATCCATTCGGCGGCGAGACGGGAAAACATCGCAACGCAAACAGCCGCTATCCGGCGCGCAGGGCATGACAGCGCGAATGCCGCGCGACATGTCCTTGCTGGCGGCGCAACGGTCGCAGCCGCCCATCGCCAGCGCGCGACCGATGCTCAGCGCGGCTGGGCCGCACGCCACTTGCGCAGCCTGGCGCGCGCGTTCTCGTAGGGCGAAGAGGTATTGAACTGGATCATCCGGCCCAGCGTGTACTTGCCGTACCACGGCTGGCCGTAAAGCGATGCGTCGTCGTGCGCTTTCACGAGAGCCACGATCCTGGCATTGGCGCCGGCCAGCCTGGCCAGCAGTTCCGGGTAGGGCAGGCCGGCGTAGTCCGCATAGAACTTCTGCGCCAGCTTGCCCAGTTCATTCCATTTGAATCCGGTTTCCGGGAAGTCGACTTCCAGTCCTTGCGCGTGCCGGGAAGTCCAGCGCAATACCAGGGCGTTCCAGCCGATCAGGTAGGAAACCAGCTCGCACACGCTCATGTGCGTTCCCTTGGCATGGCCTTCCAGGGTCCGCTCCGATGCCAGCGCGGCCGGCACGGTGTCGAGCTCCGCCGTGAGCCTGGCGTAGTTGTGCTGGATCGCGGTCAGCAGTTGTTCCCGATTGGTAGGAATGGTCATATGGGGACTCACGTCGATAGCGCATCATAGCGGAGGCGCCCTGGCCGGGCCAGGCCGGCAGTTGCCGTGAACCGGCGATGCGACGGTACCAGGGTTCAAGTCACCAGGGTTCAAGGCACCAGGGTTCAAGGCACCAGGGTTCAAGGCACCAGGGTTCAAGGCACCAGGACAAAGGGCGGGGCGTTGCCAGACGCCGACAACACTTGCGCCACCGAAGCGCTGGTGAGTCGCAACACGATAAACATAATAACAGTTATGATTTGGAAATTATATTGCTTGCTCGTTGCAGCACTGGGAGCGTTTCATCATGCAGGGACCATTGCCACCACTGTCGAGCCCGCCTTGGCTCGCCGGGCCGGGTGCGCGGGGATTGTCGTCCTCGGCCGGCCCACTGTCCGATTTTCGGTATCTATTGTTGCTGCAAGCCGTTGCGGCGTTTTGCCATCCGGTCGGCGCACGGCGCTGGTGGCTCAAGCGCATCAAGCTGGTCGGCAGGTCCATGTTCCGCCGAATGGCGGTGCGGTCGTGGCTGCGCTCGGTGGCATCGTGCGGCCTGCTGCGACGTGTCGCGGCGGCGCGGCCGGTGATGCTGGAGCGCCCCTTCCGGCCGCTGGCCCGGCTCGGGCTGGGGTTCGATGAGCGCATGCGCATCGTGCTGGAGCACTACCGCATCATGCATGCCAGGCTGCCGGTCTCCGTCAGCGAGCGAATCTGCCTGTCGGGCGGGTTCGGCTGGCAATTGCCCGGTACGCCGTACGTCCTGCGACTGGCCGACTCCGGTCCCAACCCCAAGGAGGGCGAGCTGGCCTTCTACTGGCTGGATCAAGCGCGCGGCGCCTGCCTGGCGCAACTGAGCTTCTACCTGGCGCAGGGCGAGGAGGGCATCGAACTGTTCGTCGGCGGCCTGCAGGGGCCGGCGGCCGAGGCCAGCCGCGCCTGGATCCGCGAGGCCACGCGCGCCTGCGACGGACTGCGGCCGAAGGATGCGGTGAAGAACGCGCTGCTGGCGCTGGGTGTCGCGCTGGGCGTGACGCGCGTCGTCGCTGTCTCGCGCATGAATCATGTCGGCCGCCAGCGCCGCACACCGCGCACCATCCTCGCCGACTACGAGAGCTTCTGGGCAGAGGCCGGCGGGGAGGGGTTACCCTGCGGCAACGTGGAGGTGCCCGTGGCGCAGCCGCGGCGGGACTTGATGTCGCTGCCGTCGAAGAAGCGCGCCGCCTACCGGCGCAAGCTGCAGCACATCGACGCCATCGAGGCTGTGGTGCGCGGCTGGCTGTGTCCCTGAGCGCAATGGCGAGCGGACCGGTTCCAGTCCAGGCCTAGCCAGGCAGCGTTCTGGCTCACCCGCCTGCTCCGCATGCCGGCCTCCGCTACATGCAGGCAGCTACTTGGGTGTTCTATCCCCCCTTCTTGCAGCCCCAGTCTGCCGCCCACCGACACACACCATGAATTCCGTTTGCCGAAGAATCCTGCTGATCGCGGGTTGCCTTATGGCCTTCCCGCTCCTGGCACTGGCAGCCCCGGAACTCCATCGGACAAGCAGGTCTGATGGCAGCACGATTCACTGGTACCTCGACAGGCCGCCGGGAGCGACAAAGACCGGGTTGATTGTGCTGGCACAAGGATCGGGATGTCTATCCGTGGCACACAACGCCAACCTCTCGGCAACGAGATCGGCCTTCGCTGGCGTTACAGCGATCACAGTCGAAAAGTATGGCGTCACACCTGGCGACCGACCGCGCAACGAACATGGTGACTGTTCCCGCGAATTCCGCGAGCATCACACTGTCGCGCAACGCGTAGCCGACTATCAGCAGATCATCTCCACCTTGCGCGCCGCGCCATGGTGGAACGGCAACCTGGTTCTCTTTGGGTGCTCGGAAGGCGGACTTGTCGTCGGCATCCTCGCTGAGCGAGTGAAGGCGAGGACTACCGTTCTTCTCTCGGCGAGAAAGCTGACCAAGACAACAAGCCAGGGGCACTGTCCATGCCGGTGTCCTGCATGACAAAGCGATCATTCAACCATGAGGGTGCACCTTGCCGTCGAAAATCACTGTAAACGGCGAATCCTTCAACGGTCCGAACGGGGAGATCACCGCCACCAGGATGACACTCTCGTGGTTGCACGCCCACGCTGTCGAAGTCTTCCTCGGCGCATTCTGCACCGTGTTGATTGCCCTTGCCGCGCTCTATCTCGCCGGCGTCCTGAAAGCCCGCGTGCCAGCGACGCGCCTGTGGCGGACAACCGCCGCCTACGCTGCGGCGCCCCTTCTCGCCACGGTCGGCCTGGCGCTTGCGGCGACAACGCCCTGGGCAAGCGCGCTTCTGCTGCCGATCTACGTCGAAGTAGCCGTGGTCGTGTTGCTGACCCGTGTGTTGGCATGCGGCATTGCCTTGCTATTCAAGCCGGCAGTCTTGCTGGATCATGCCCTCCGATTCGTTTCACTGGTGACTGGAGTTGTCGTAGCCATACAGTCACTGCAGCCTCCACGGGAGTTGATGCAGCCGATATCGGCCCTCGAGTTGAACATTGGCGCCTCGAAGATCAGCGCCGAAGGCCTTCTTAACGGTGCTACCTTTGGGGTCATCGTATTCATTGTCGCGCTGTCCATCTCCAAGGCTGCAGAGAAGAGCCTGCTCCGGAGCCAATCGCTTCCCCACAATCTTCTGCTAGCGCTGGCCAACATCAGCCGAACTGTCATCTGGTGCGTGGCGATCGGACTGACGCTGATTGCCATCGGCATCGACGTAACGACGATGGCAGCCTTCGGGGGCGCCCTCGGTATCGGCCTCGGCTTGGGACTGAAGAGGCTCGCCTCGAGCTACGTCAGCGGCCTTATCATCCTGTTCGAGCAGTCCATTCGCATAGGAGACACGATATCCACCGGCGCCATCAAAGGGCGGGTCACCCGACTGAACGCACGGTACACCATGATCCGCTCCAGCGACGGCGCTGAAGCGGTCATACCGAACGATGTCCTGACCTCCACCTCAATCGTCAACGAAACCTGGTCGGATAGCCAGGTGAGACTCGAAGCATCCGTTCTCATCCAGCCGGATGGTGATGTGGCAAGTGCAAAAGCCTGCATTTACGACGCGCTCGTAGCCCAGCAGAGGATACTGCCCGAGCCGGCCCCCTGTGTCTATGTCGCGGCCATCGAGCGCGGCGGCATACGTCTGGAGGCCCACTTCTGGATCGGAGATCCAGACAATGGCAAGCTCAACGTCATCTCGGACGTCAATGACTTCATCCTGGATCGCCTCCGGCAAAAGGGAATTGCTTTGTCGCATGGCGTTGACGCAATGTGCCTGCGGTCTTCATCAAGCATCAGCCGCCCTTGTCACTAAGGGTATGAGCGCGTCCCTGCCGGATCGGACGACGGCGCGAGGGATACGTTCCTACCGTTCTCTTGGTCCCTGAGTTGGGGTAATTCGTACTTCGGCATCGTGGCGGGGCCGGAGGCCAGGCGCTTCTGATGCCTTCGCGTAAACACTAGCTCCCCCGAAAACATAATAACCATTATGATGTTTTTAAGAAATCCGATCCATCCACGACCATCTCAGGAGGACATCTTGAGTCCAGCACCACGGTTTGCCCGCGTTGGCCATGTCAGCCTCGCCTATGAAACGCTGGGATCCTCCACGGCACCGCCCGTAGTGCTGATCCACGGACTCGGCCAGCAACTGACGGGCTGGCCCGACACCCTGGTGGCCGCCTTGGTGCATGCGGGCTACCAGGTGATCCGGTTTGACAATCGCGACATAGGCCAGTCAAGCCGGCTGAGCGGCAAGCCCCGTCTGGCATGGCTCTACCTGCGAGCCCAATTCGGCCTCGGAGGCCGCGCACCTTACAGGCTGGATGACATGGCCCACGACACGGTGAGCCTGATCGACCAGCTTGGTCTTGGGCCAGTGCATCTGGTGGGCGCATCCATGGGCGGAATGATCGCCCAGATCGTCGCGGCACGCTTCCCGGCTGCGGTTCGCTCGCTGACCTCCATCATGTCGAGCTCCGGAGACCCTCGCCTGCCCAAGGCCAGGAAGGATGTGTGGAAGCTGATCCTCAATCCGCCGCGAGATCCCTCGTTGGAGGAGGAGATCGCGTACACCGTCCGCACCTGGGAACGGATAGCCAGTCCAGGCTATCCGACCGCGCGCGGCGTGTGGCTCGAGCGCGCAAAGCACGACCTCGAGCGCAACGCACCTGCCGCGCACGGGACCGAAAGGCAGTTCGCCGCCATCCTGGCCTCGGGCTCGCGGGTTCCATTGCTGGGCCTGATCGACACGCCGACGCTGGTGGTACACGGCGCGCAAGACCCGCTCGTGCCCGTCGCGGCCGGACACAGCACCGCCCGGCACATACGGGGGGCAAGCTTTGAATGCATCGAAGGCATGGGCCATGACTTCCCCGAGGCGCTGATGCCAAGGATATCAAGGCGCATGGTCAGGCATTTCCTTGAGGCCGACAGTGCATCGCGTGCATTCGCCTCGCAATACGGATGCGTGCATCAAGCAACCAGGGACTCGTTACGCTCATCAATCGGAGAACCAGCATGAAGGTATTGGCACTTGGAGGCTGCGGCCTCATGGGCCGGCATTTTGTGGAGACTGCGATCCTGCTCAATGCCTTCACCCGGCTTACCGTGGCCGACAGGAATGCCGTTGCCGCGCACCAGTACGTGGCGGGGCTGGCGCATCCGGCCATCGACGCCCTGGCCGTGGATGCCCGTGACCGCGCGGCCTTGACGGATATCCTTCGATGCTACGACGTCGTGGTGTCGACCATAGGCCCGTATTATCTCTTCGGCACAATGGTCTTGGAATGCGCAATCGATGCGGGTTGCCACTACATAGACATCTGTGACGATCCGGAGCCAACCCTGGCCATGCTGGACTTGCATCCCAAGGCAAGGGCCGCAGGCATCACCGCTATCGTCGGCATGGGCGCGAGCCCTGGGGTGGCGAACCTGCTGGCCAGCTCGGCGATCCGCAACATGGAGGCACCGCATCGTGTGGTCACCACCTGGGGGAGCGTCTCACGCGCCCAGGAGGAGGCCAACGCGGATACCGATCTGGGCGCGGCGCTCGAACATTGGATCGAACAGCTCACGGGGAGCATTCCGGTGTTCATGGCCGGGCGTATCGCTACCGGGACGCCGCTGGCGGAGGTCGTGCTGCACGTGCCTGGCGTGGGCGCAGTCAAGGCCCATACCGTGGGCCACCCTGAGCCTGTCACGTTGCCGGGCACGTTCCCATCCATCCGCGAAGGTGTCAACGCGATGGTGCTCTCGCATGGGCTGGTCGGTGTGCTGAAAATCGTGCAGGCGCGCGTCGACAAGCACGGGCAGACCGTTGAGCAGGCGGCCAAGGTGCTGCGCGGCATCGTGCTCAAGAAGGACATATCCGGGCTGTCTTTCGGAGAGTCCATGCTCTTGCTTAAGAGCTCGCTCAAGGAATCGATCTTCGGCCGACGCTATATCCCTGCGGAAATGTCAGCGATTGTCGAGGGGAAGCGCCAGGGCCAACGCCATGTATGCAGTGCCTGGCTGAACGGGGAAATCCCCGGCGGCATGGGCCCCAACACTTGCATCCCGACAGCCATTGCGCTGCGCATGCTGGCCGAGCAGCGAATTGAGAAAACGGGAGTCTATGCCCCCGAGGCAGTGATTCATGCCGAGGCTTTTTTTTCCCTTTTGCAGCCATTCGTCCGGATACGCGACGCCAGCCAGCCCATCGTGGTCCTTCGGGAGGCGTTGTTGAAATAGCCGTCCTGACCAAGGCGCCGCAGTCTCCCTATTGCAAGCTCTGGAGAAGATATGCACCCGGTTCAATCGCAAGATTCAGTGCTCCGCCCTGCCTGCCGCGGGGTTCGTATCAGGCCTGCCGCCCTCGCCTTGGCGGCGTGCCTTTGGGCTCAGGCGACGGCGGCGCAGACAGCGTCGGCGGCGACGGGATTCGAGGGCTTGTGGCATACCGAAGACAAGTCGGTCATCGAACTGAAGCCTTGCCCCAAGGCCGGCCAGTTATGCGGCTACATCGCGTGGTCCAGGGAGGGCGGCACGGATCAGGCCAATCCCAATGCGGGACTCCGGAATCGCTCCATCTGTGGCCTGCTGATTCTCGAGTTGCATCAGTTCGACGGAACGATGTGGAAGGACGGCTGGGTCTACGACCCCGAAGAGGGCAAAACCTACAAGGCCGCGCTCCGCAAGCGGGACGGCAAGCTCTTCCTGCGTGGCTTCGTGGGCGCGGAAGTCTTTGGCGAGACCGAGACCTGGACCGCCGCGGCCGGCTCGGAACAGACCTGCAGACCTTGAGGAGTTGCCTTGAACCCTCGCATCCCCATTCTCTTGCTCACGCTCGCTGGCGCAGGAACGGCGGTCCCGGCCCGGTCCCAGTCCAGCATTGACGCCGCCGCACCGGACAGTCCCGCGTTCAACCTGAGCTTCACGTTCGCGGCTGTCACGGACAGCCGCGAACGTGGCCTCAGTAACAGCGCCAATCGCCCGACCGCCCGTGCCGCGGCGGAGTTGCTGCATTCGTCGGGGGCTTTCGCGGAACTCGAGGTGCTAGGGGTAAGCAAGCACCAGTACCCTGGGGGGCAAGGCATCAGGCTGCAGGCCGTGGCCGGTTACCGCGGGGGCGACCCGGATGGCTGGCACTATGAGGCAGGCGGGCTGTACAGCCGCTTCCCAGGCAGCCGGTTGCCGGGCGCCTCGGGCTATAACGTGACGATAGACCCTGAACTGGAAGAGGTCGTCGATGTCAGGCCAATCCCTGGCGATGTAAGCCCGGACACGGCCGAACTGTTTGGCCGCATCAGCTATCGAGGTCTCTCGCTGCGCTACTTCCATACCGTTTCCGAGAACTTCTACGGCATCGGTTCCAAGACGGTGTGCGCGGGCATGGATGATCTTGTCAGCTCGCTCGAGTGCTATGAGGGCGGCTTGAAGAACAGCCGTGGCAGTGGCTACTTCGAGCTGGGCTATCTGCATCGCTTGTCCAAGGTCAGCGCCATCGAAGTCCGCATAGGCCATCAACGTGTGCGGAATTTTCACGACTTCGACACGAATAGCTTCAGCATCGAGTATCGGCATTCGTGGAAGGGCTTCGAATTCAGCGCGGCCGCGGTCGGCGCCCGCGCGCGCAACCGGCAGGCATATCTGGTGGATGTCGGCGGCGGCAAGACGCGTGATCCCGGGAAGCTCACCTTGCTGCTGGGTGTCAGCCGCAAATTCTGAGTCTCGCCTTCCGTGCAATAAACAACAGGATCGCCATGCCCCCCGACGATAGGTATCCCAACGCTACCCTGAACGCCGACGACACGCATCAGGCGAGTGGCGTTGCGCCGGAGCCTGCCCGTGACACAGCCGCATTCACGCCCCACCGGGACGCCGCGAACGGCCCAGCCAAGGGCTTGCCCATGAATATCGAACGCGAAGCGATGTTTGCGGAGCTGGCAGAACTGCTTGGCAGACCGATTGCCGGATACGTGTGGGCCTTTCGCAAGATTCATCCGGGGTTGCTGCTCACGCTGAGCTTCGCGATCTCCCAAATCGCCAACGAACTCATCGTCTATGCGCTGTTCGAGGCCTATGGCATACGCAGCGTAGCGCGCACGGTCTTCGAGATCGTGTCGCCACTGACATTGTGGTTCTTTGTCGACACGGCGATCCAGTTTGTACTGACCTTGGCGGGCTACGGCCATCGCATCCTGGTCCAGACCGAGGAGGGTCGGCTGCTGGTGCTGCACCGGCGCCTCCTCAGTTCCCGACCCGATCGGCTGGAGGGCCAGATCGGCGGCTCGCTCGCGATCGCACCGAAGTCCCTGGGCTACGCCATTGATCGCCTGGACACCGGGATAGGCCGCTTCTACATCTGGGCCAGGTGGCGCGACATGCGCCTGTTTCTGACCCTGAGGGAGTCCGGCGCATGGCGCGAGCATCAATGAGAGCCGGTGCACTAAGCCGTGGGAACGAGGAATGCCCGGATATGACGCTTGACCAGCATGCGCTGCTGAGCCGGCGCAAAGCGCTCTGGGTCTATGATGCGCCCCACGCCCAGACCATCGGCCAGTGCCACCATCGCGTCGGCCTCCAAGGTCAGGTCCAGCCCGCTGCGGATGAGCTTCTGCTTCTGCAGTGCGGCCAGTTCCCCGACCAGCGCGCCCCGCATGAACGCATAGCGGCGCTTGTGCTCGGCGGACAGCGTCTCGCTGCCCACCGATGCCTTCAGGAAGGCAAGCCAGATGCGCCAGCCGGTCTCGCCCTCCAGGTCCAGCGGCAGGGCGGCATGGAGGATGGTTTCGAGGCGCGCGATCCCGGTTACGCCTTCCAGCCGGCGCTCGACGTCTGCGACCAGACCGGAGATCAGGTAGTCGAGCGCATAGATCAGCACCTCATCCTTGGTGCGGAAGTAGTGCACCACGGCGCCGGTCGTCGCCCCCATCTCAGCCGCGATCTCACGGATCGTTACGTTCTCGAGCCCGACGCGCAGGATGGCCCGCCAGGTGGCTTCGAGGACGTCGATACGCTTGCGTTCGTATGCATCTTCCTTGGTGTTCGCGGGCGCCGCCGTTTTGGCGGGCCCGGCTGCGACAGCCTTGCGCTTGAGGGAACGAGGTGCTTGAGGCGTGACCATGGGCTTTAACCTGTTTGTACGGCAGCCTGGCTTGCGCCGGACCGCTCCGTCGTAATGAGAACGAGGCTCGCCGGATTTCGTGCCGAGCCGCTTATCAGCATCATAACAATGATGATTCACCATTTACAGAAACCTTCAGATGGAGCCATCGTGAAACCCTTCGGAACCGGCAGCGATGTGAACGTACAGGAAGCGGATGTGATCGTTGTCGGCGCCGGATTTTCCGGCCTGACGGCAGCGCGGAACCTACACCAGCAGGGCATGCGCGTGCTTGTGCTGGAAGCGCGCGACCGCGTCGGTGGCCGTACCATGCCAGGCACTATTGCGGGGCTCACGGTAGACCTGGGCGGCATGTGGGCGGGCCCGACACAGACGGCATTGATCGCGCTGGCGGACGAGTTCGGCGTCGAACGCTTTGCGCAGCCGCTCGCAGGCAAGAACATCGTGGAACTTGGCCAACGCGTGACCCGTGCCGAGGGAGAGAATTTTTTCAGCGCCCGGTCCGACGCTGCCAAGCTGCAGTACAGCACGTTGCTCGTCTCGATTGAAGCGCTGGCTGCCGATATGCCCGCACGGAAGCATTGGCACTGGCACCGCGCCGCCGAGTTCGATGGCATGACACTCGCCCACTGGCTGGACCGCGTCGACGCGCTGCCCGAGGTGAAAAGCGACATGGCGATCAGTTGTCGGGCCTTGCTGTGTGCCGAGGTGACCCAGGTAAGCTTTCTGCATTTTCTCTTCTATGTGAAGTCCGGCGGTGGCTTCGCCACATTGACGACAGCGACGGAGGGCGCGCAAAAATGGCTCTTCAAGGGCGGCGTGCACCAGATCGCGCAGCACCTCGCGGCATCGCTGCCGCCCGGCGCCGTCAAGCTCGGCACCCCTGTCCACGCCATAACACGCACTCCTGGCGCCGTGCTCGCAACGAGCGGACTCGAATCCTACTCGGCGCGCGCCCTCATCATGGCCTTGCCGCCAGCCATCGCCGGCCGTATCGACTATCAGCCGCCGCTGGACGCGCGGCGCGATGGGCTCATGCAGCGGTTGCACATGGGCTCGGTCATCAAATGCTATCTGGCCTACGACAGGCCATTCTGGCGCCAAGCCGGACTGAACGGCCTGGTACTTAGCGATACCCGTGTGTTCTCCCCCATCTTCGATGTGTCGCCGCCAGATCAATCCGCGGGCCTGCTATGCGGATTCATAGACGGCCGCGCCGCGGTGGAGTGGTCGGAGCGCGGTAGTCCGGCCCGGCGCAGCCAGTTCATCGCCGAAGCGAGCCGCTGGTTCGGCGATGCCGCGCGCAATCCAGTCGATTACCTGGACCTGGACTGGACGCGCGAGCCGTGGAGCCGCGGCTGCTATGGCGGCTACGCGTCCCCCGGCACCTGGACCGGATACGGCGACGCGCTCTGCCGGAACGAGCCGCCGATCTTCTGGGCCGGCACCGAGACTTCATCCATCTGGTACTGCTACATAGAAGGCGCTATCCGGGCCGGCCAGCGCGCGGCGCAGGAAGTGCTGGCCGATATGGCGAAGCGCGGCTGAGCACACCGACGTGAACCGCATTATTGGAGAACAAGCGTGGTGAATCTGTTGAGAGAAGAATCAGGCGTGCAACTCGATGCCGAGGTGATCATCGTCGGCACCGGCTTCGCAGGCCAATGCATGGCCATCAAGCTGCGGGAGGCTGGATTCGATTCGGTACTGCTGCTGGAGCGCGCAGCGACGGTAGGTGGCACCTGGCGCGACAACCACTATCCTGGCGCCGCCTGCGACATCCCATCGCACCTGTACTCATTCTCCTTCGAACTCAATCCGGACTGGTCCCGTACCTATCCGGGGCAAGGCGAGATCTACTCCTACCTGCGCAACGCCGCAAGGAAGTATGGTCTGGAAGACCGGATTCGCTTCAACACGCTGGTGAAAGGCGCAGCGTTCGATGCCAGCACCCAGACCTGGCGGACCGACACGGACAAGGGCAGCCTGCGCTCACGCTATCTGATCCTCGGCACCGGCGGGCTGAGCGAGCCGGTCACGCCCGCGTTGCCCGGCATTGAGGAGTTCCGCGGAGAATGCTTTCACTCGGCGCGCTGGAATCACGCCTTCGACTTGCGGGGCAAGCGCGTGGCTGTCATCGGCACGGGCGCCAGCGCTATCCAGTTCGTGCCCGAGATTGCGCCGCGCGTGGCAAGTCTCAGCGTATTCCAGCGGACCCCACCGTGGATCGTGCCGCGCGGCGACCGGCCTTTCACCGCGTTGCGCAAATCCGTTAACCAATGGGTGCCCGGCATCATGCGGCTGAACCGCTGGCGCATCCACTGGCTGAACGAACTGTCTGCACTAGGCACCGTGGTCGATCCGAAGTACATGGAATGGGGGGCGAAAGTCGCGCTCAAACACCTGCACGCGCAAGTCCAGGACCCTGTCCTTCGCGCCTGGCTTACCCCTGACTATGTGATGGGATGCAAGCGGATCCTGATCTCGGATGACTGGTATCCGGCTTTGCAGCGTTCCAATACGGAGCTGGTTACGGCGGGAATCGATCACGTAACCCCGGAGGGCGTACGATCGGTGGACGGCAGGATGCATCGCGTTGACGCCATCATTTTCGGTACCGGCTTCCAGGCGACAGAAGCGCTCAGCAAGCTGAGCCTGCACGGCCGCATGGGGCTGGAACTGAACGAGGCCTGGCGCGACGGCGCCGAGGCTTATGTCGGGGCCAGCGTCAGCGGCTTTCCCAATCTCTTCCTGCTCACCGGACCGAACACCGGGTTGGGACACAACTCCATGGTCTTCATCATAGAGGCAAACGTGGCCCACATCGTGGGCGCCCTGAAGCACGCACGCCGGAAAGGCGCTGCTGTGGTGGAGGTGAAGCGCGAGGTTCAAGCGCACTACAACCAGGCACTGCAGCGCCGGCTCCGCAAGTCGGTATGGGTAACCGGCTGTAAGAGCTGGTACCAGGACAAGCGTAGCGGCAAAGTCACCACCCTGTGGCCCGGCTTCAGCACGCAGTACTGGGCCAGGGCACGTCGTTTCCAGCCGGATGACTACCTTGTATTCGACCCGGGTCGCGTGCCGATGTGATACCTGCGGCTGTGCGCTGTCCCGGCGCGCGCCAGGTCATCAGTTCAAGCACGGGCGTCCGGCGTCTTCTCTTCGCCGTCACCACGCGACCGGAAGACTAGCGCCGCACCGCCACCATGCTGCGCGTGGCAAGCGCCAGCGCATTGTGCCGCGCACCGCCGCCGAGGCTGTCGGAGATATCCGTGGCGGAATTCAGCACCAGTTGCGCGAAGGGCTTGATCTTCTGCGGCTTGAACCGCTCCGCCGGCCCCGACAGCCCCACGGCGGCAATCACGTGCCCGTTGCCGTCGCTGATCGGCGCGGCGATGCCGTAGACCGTTTCGCGCCATTCGCCGCGGTTGATCGCATAGCCTTGCTTGCGCACCTTTTCCATTTCCTGCAGGAAGCCTTCGGGCGTGACGATGCTGTTGGGCGTGGATGGCACCAGGGAGGCCGACATGCGTTGCAGCGCCGCGTCCGGCTGGAAGGCCAGCATGGCCTTGCCGGTGGCCACGCAATGGGCCAGCGCGCGCCCGCCGATCTGGGTGTAGGCACGCACCGGGTTGGGGCTGTCGATCTTGTGCACGTAGACGACCTCGCCGCGGTCCAGCACGGACAGGTGCACGCTCTCGCCGCTGGCATGCATCAGCTTGTCCATCCAGGCCTCGGCGTGGCGGCGCAGGTCCAGCCGCGAGAGTACCGCCGAGCCCAGCTCCCATAGCTTGATGGACGCGCTATAGCCGCTGCCGGAGGCGTCGCGGATCACGTAGTTGAGATCGGTCAGCGCCTGCAGCAGGCGGTGTACGTTGCTCTTGGCCAGGCCGAGGTGGGTGGCGATCTCGGTCAGGCCCAGGGGCCGGTCGCTGTGGGCCAGCAACTCGATGACGCCAAGCCCTTTGATCAGGGTGTTGTTCATGATGGAGTGCGGCACATGCGGCGCGCAAGCCACTAGTTCTCAAATGTGGAACGATTGTAGCCTATTTTGGAACGTGAATATAATGCCTCAAATCGCGGTCCCAGGGCGATCCAGGTTTTCCACGCGTAGCGGGAGCCCGCCGGGCCGCCAACGTTCCACAGGGCATTCCATGCAAGATGTCAGCGAGAAGGACCTGCCCCTGCACGGGGTCAGGGTGGTGGAGTTCTGTACCGTGGCTGCCGGGCCTTTCTGCGGCATGCTGCTGGCCGACATGGGCGCCGAGGTGATCAAGGTGGAGCCGCCCGACGGCGATACCCTGCGCCAGTGGCCGCCGCTGTCGGGCGGGTTCTCGGAGAACTTCGCCTCGCTCAACCGCAACAAGCAATCCGTGGCGCTCAACCTCAAGGATGCCGGCGATCTCGCGCTGGCCCGGCAACTGATCCTGGATGCCGATGTGGTGGTGGAGAACAACCGCCCAGGCGTGATGGACCGGCTTGGCCTGGGCTACACCAGCTTCCGGGAGCAAAAACCGCAATTGCTGTACTGCTCGGTGTCGGCTTATGGCCAGAGCGGACCGCGCGCCGGAGAAGGCGGCTTCGACTTGACCATCCAGGCCGCCGCCGGCGTGATGAGCGTGACCGGCGAGCCGGATGGCGCGCCGGTCAAGTGTGGCGTGCCGCTGGCCGATTTTGCTTCGGGGCTGTATGCGGCGTTCGCCATTGCCAGCGCGCTGGCGCGTGTGCGCGCCGGCGGCAGCGGGGCCCATATCGATGTGCCGATGTATGGCTGCACGCTTGGCATCGCCGCCCTGCAGACCAGCGAATACTTCGG
Organism: Cupriavidus sp. 96C5-1; assembly: GCF_057798855.1. Lineage (NCBI taxonomy): Bacteria > Pseudomonadati > Pseudomonadota > Betaproteobacteria > Burkholderiales > Burkholderiaceae > Cupriavidus > Cupriavidus sp. 96C5-1. Next base: position 60,272 of record NZ_JBYOJU010000006.1, read on the forward strand.
CACCGGCAGGAACCCGGTCAAGCTGGGCTCCGCGCATCCGCGCAACGCGCCCTACCAGGCCTTTCGCGCCGCCGACGGTTACTTCGCCATTGCGGCGGGTAACCAGAAGCTGTGGCTGGAGGTGGTGCGCGTGGTGGACCTGCCCGCGCTGGCGGCGGATGCCCGCTTTGCCACCACGCGCGACCGTGCCGCCAACCAGGCCGCGCTCAAGCTACTGCTGGAGGAGCGCTTCGCCGGCGCCGGCGTGGATCACTGGATCGCGGCCTTCAACGCGGCCGGCGTGCCGCACGCGCGCATCAACGACTACGCAGCCGCGCTGGATGACCCGCAGGTCGGGCATATGGAGTGGGTCAGGCCACTGACCTTGCCGGGCGGCCATCGCACCCGCACCTTTGCTTCGCCGCTGCGGCTGGACGGCCAGGGCCTGCCGATCCGCCGCGATCCGCCGGCACTGGGCGAGCACAACGAGTCGGTCCGCGCGCGCTATGCATTGGCCGCAGCGGCGGACGCGGCCAACGATTCTTCCAAGGATGCATCATGAGCAACAAGATCGAACGGCTGCGCGAGTTCGTGGCCACCATCAGCCGGCTGGTGGACGGGGCGGGACAGGCTGGCGCGAACGAGGCCGCACTGCTGGCCGGCGCTACCGGCCCGCTGCGCGAACTGGTGGCGCACGACGACTGGCTGCCCGAAGCGATGGCGCAGCCGCATCCCGTCTATTACCAGCAGCACCTGCTCTACGGCGACCCGCTCGATCGTTTCTCGCTGGTGAGCTTCGTGTGGGGGCCGGGCCAGCAGACGCCCGTGCATGACCACACCGTGTGGGGCCTGATCGGCGTGCTGCGCGGCGCCGAGGTGGACCAGCGCTATCGCATCGAAGCCGGGCAACTGGTGGCCGACGGCGACGAGGTTCTGCTGTCCGCCGGCGACGTGGCCGCGGTGTCGCCCACGCTGGGGGACGTGCATCGTGTGCGCAATGCATACGACGACCGTGTTTCGGTCAGCGTGCACCTCTATGGCGGCAATATCGGCCGCATCCAGCGCCATGTCTACGATGCCGCCAGCGGCGCCACCAAGCCTTTCGTTTCCGGTTATTCCAACGCGCTGGTGCCCAATCTCTGGGCGCCGGCCGCTGCGTGAGGGGGGCACGGTGACCGTGACCGCGGCGCAAGGCATCCTGCTGGCCGACAGGCAGGGCGACGTCACCCGGCTGACGCTGAACCGGCCCGGGCGCGGCAATGCGCTCTCGGCCGAACTGGTGACGGCGCTGGCGGCGGCGGTGGATGCCTGCTATCTCGACGGCACGCGCCTGCTTGCCATCGAAGGCGCGGGCGAGCACTTTTGCACCGGCTTCGATCTGGGCGATCTCGACAGCGAGAGCGACGATTCGCTGCTGGCGCGTTTCGTGCGAGTGGAACTGCTGCTGCAAAGCGTGCACGACGCGCCGTTCGCCACGGTGGCGCTGGTGCAGGGACGGGCCATGGGAGCCGGTGCCGACCTGGTGGCCGCCTGCGAGCAGCGCTGGATCGCGCAGGGCAGCAGCTTCGCGTTTCCGGGCGCGGCCTTCGGGCTGGTGCTGGGCAGTGCGCGGCTGGCGCGGCTGGTGGGTACGGCGCGGGCGCGCGAGTGGATTGCCGCCGGACGCGCGGTGCGGGCCGACGACGCGCTTGCCGCGGGCCTGGCAAGCAGGATGATCCCGGCGGAGGAGCGCGCCGCCGCGCTCGCCGGGCTGGCCGAACGCGCCCGCCGGCTCGATGCGCCCACGCAGGCCGCCATCCAGGCGGCCACGCTGGGCGGCCAGGCAGCGGTAGTCGCGGCGGGCGCGGCGCAGCTCAGCGAACTGGTGCGTTCCGCGGCCCGGCCGGGACTCAGGGCGCGCATCGCGGCGTATCGGGAGGCTTCCAGGCGCTGACACCGAGCCGTTTCGCGTATCCGCGATATCGGCGGGAAGACGGAAGCAGAACATCGGGATATCACGCCTGCCGCGCCGGACAGGGCCCCATCGCTGCCTTCGCGGGCACGCCGCAAAGGCATCTCCGGCGAATTCGGGGACCGCTCGTGTCGCGCATTTCGCCACCGGTTGACCCGGCAGGTCCGGCGCGCGTGCAGCGAACCAGACAACTGCTTACAATCGCCTTCCTGTCTGACAGACGCTTCCCGACAAAGCCTGTCCCGGAGGTGTGAGATAGTGGCGCAAAGGGGACAATCGCTCCTTTGCTTCCGGGCCAATGCAGCTCCGGTGCGACAAGAAAGCGGGACAATCCTCGAACATGCCGACGAAATCCAAAGCCCAGTTGACCACCGGCCCGATCGGCCGCACCTTGCTGCTGTTTTCGCTGCCGGTGCTTGGCAGCAATATCCTGCAGTCGCTCAATGCCTCGGTGAATTCCGTGTGGGTGGGACACTTCCTGGGCGAGGCGGCCCTGACGGCCACTTCCAATGCCAACATCATCCTGTTCTTCCTGCTCGGCGTGGTGTTCGGCATCAGCATGGCCAATACCATCATGATCGGGCAGGCGGTGGGCGCGCGCGACCTGGCCGAGGCACGCCGCGTGGTGGGGACCAGCACCACGTTCTTTGTCCTGCTGTCCGTGCTGGCAGCGGCACTGGGCTATGCGTTCACACCGGACATCCTTGCCGCAATGGATACGCCGGCCGATGCCAGGCCGCTCGCCATCAGCTACCTGCGCATCATCTTCCTGGCGCTGCCTTTCATGTATTTCTACAACTTCGTGATGATGACGTTGCGCGGCGCGGGGGATTCGCGCACGCCGTTCTATTTCATGCTGTTGTCGGTGGGGCTGGACGTGGTGCTCAACCCGTTGCTGATCTTCGGCATCGGCCCGTTCCCGAAGCTCGGCATTGCCGGCTCGGCGCTGTCCACGCTGATCGCGCAACTGACGAGCCTTGCCGCGATGCTGGCCCTGCTCTACCGCCGCCGCCACTTCCTGGCGCTGCGCCGCCACCAGCGCGCCTATCTGTGGCCCGACCTTGGCATCTTGCGCGCCCTGGTCGCCAAGGGCTTGCCGATGGGCCTGCAGATGGTGGTGATCTCGTCGTCAGCCATCGTCATGATGTCGCTGGTGAATCGCCATGGTTCGCAGACCACGGCTGCCTACGGCGTGGCTTCGCAACTCTGGACCTATGTGCAGATGCCGGCGCTGGCAGTGGGCGCCAGCGTATCGTCGATGGTGGCGCAGAACGTGGGGGCCGGCCTGTGGGATCGCGTGGCGCGCATTACGCGGGCAGGACTGCTGTTCAACCTGCTGATGACGGGCGCGCTGGTCGGCCTGATCTACCTGTTCAATCGCCATTCGCTGGGCCTGTTCCTGCCCGCCGACGGCATCGCCATCGGCATTGCCCAGCAGATCAATGCCATCGTGCTCTGGTCATTCATCCTGTTCGGCTTCACCATCGTGCTGTTCGGCACGGTGCGCGCCACCGGCGCGGTGATGGCGCCGCTGGTGATCCTTTTTGTCTCGATGTGGCTGGTGCGCCTGCCGTTTGCCTCGATGCTCTCGCGCAGCATCGGTGCCGATGCGATCTGGTGGAGCTTCCCGGTGGGCTCGGTGGTGTCGGTGACGCTGGCGGTGGTTTACTACCGCTTCGGCAACTGGCGCGCCAGCCATATCCTGCCAGTCGAGCCGGTCCCCGGGACCGAGCCGGAGTATGCTGCCCAGGCACCCGACACCAGCATGGGCACCCCGTGCGAGGATGCCCTGGCGACGGCCGGCGCCGGAGATGCCATGGCCGTCCCGGCCGCGCAACTCCCCCGGCGGGCATCGGACCAGGTCGCCGACTGAGCGCCAGTCAAGCGATGATGGCCGCGGCGCCGCGCGTATGCGGCCGACAATGCAGCCGGTTATGCGGCCGGTTATGCGGCCGGTTCCGCGTCATTCCCTCTCGCCAGTCCGGCCAGCCAGCGCCGGACCACCTGCTCTTCCTGTTCGCTGAGTCCCGCGCGCAATCCCTGCTCGTTTTCCCGCGCACGCTCACGGCATGCCGCCAGTAGCGTGGCGCCTGCCGGTGTCAGCACGATGTTCTGGATCCGGCCGTGTACCGGGTGGGGCTGGCGCCGGATTGAACCCGCTTTTTCCAGGTTGGCCACGATGACGCTCACGGTCTGTGGCGTCAGCAGCGCGAGCCGCGCAAGATCCGCATTGGACAGGCCGGGATATGCTCCCAGCATGGTCAGTACCACGAATTGCGGGGAGGTGACGCACAGGTCTGCCAGCGCACGCTCCATGCGCAGCCGGTTGGCCGCGCCGGCTTGCCGCAGCAGGTAGCCCAGGTAGCCGGCTTCGCCGCGCTTGCCTTCGCCGGCACGGGGAACGGCCGGGTCAGGGGCGGTGGAGAAGGGAGGGCTTGCAGGGTGGGCGCCAGCGTCCTTGTTCATACATCAGTACTCTTGCATTATGTTCGTACTCTGAGATTATCGCAGAGTCCGGCACGGGCCACCGGCAGCCGGCCGGGCTGCGCCGGGAGACGGCACATGGCGCCAACGCCGCGTGGCGAGCGCGCCGGTCTCGAATGCCCCGCGCAACGCTTGAAAGGCAATCGAAAGGCCAGCCTGCCATTCTGACTTCTGCCGATAGGGGGAATGGCCGCCATCCGTGCCTTCCCGTCGCGGTTTTTTGCCCCCGGGCTTACTCGTTCCCGGTGCCTCTACCCGGCTGCCGCGAGTTGACGCATTCGCGCCGGCCGTGCGCGTGCCCTGCATTTGCTGTCTCCTTCCTTTCCATTTCCCTTCTGTTTCCCTTCAATTCCCCTTCAGTTTCCTTTCGTCGGTCCTTTAAATACATCATGACGTGATATGTATTTTTTTGGCCGGACTTCCAGGCATATCGGTGAATACCCCTAAAACAAGACAAATGAAAGCAAGCTGAAAGATCGCCTCTCTAATGTTCCACCCATCCTGCAGGCAAGCCCGTGTCCGCCTGCCGATCGAACCGTCTCCGCACGCAAGAGCCTGCGCTCGGGGGCGCACAAGTTTTTATGTACTTTGAGGAGAATCGTTTTGCGCATACGCAGCCAAAAGGACTTTGCCTCCGGCCTGATGTTCATTCTGGTCGGATTGAGCTTTTCCTGGGTCGCTCGCGGCTATTCCATGGGAACAGCCGCCAAGATGGGCCCCGGATATTTTCCCTTCCTGCTCGGACTGGTACTGGCCATACTCGGCGCATTCGTGCTGATCGGCTCGGTCTCGAAAAAGGGCGAAGCCGACCAGCTCGCCCGCTGGGACCTGAAGACCCTGCTGTGGATCCTGGGTTCGGTGGTGCTGTTCGGCCTGCTGCTCAAGCCGCTCGGCATGGTGTTGTCGGTGTTCGTGCTGGTGATGGTGTCGTCGATGGCCAGCCATGAGTTCAGCTGGAAGGGCGCGATCCTGAACGCCATCGTGCTGGTGCTCATCAGCATGGGCGCCTTCGTGTACGGCATCAACCTGCAGATGCCGGTGTGGCCTGCTTTCATTACTGGTTAAGGAGTCGGCCATATGGAATTGATTGACCATCTTGCCTTGGGATTCTCCACGGCGCTGTCGTTGCAAAACCTGGCCTACGCCTTCCTGGGCTGCGTGCTGGGTACCCTGATCGGCGTGCTGCCGGGCCTGGGGCCTCTGGCCACCATCGCCATGCTGCTGCCGGTGACCTACACGCTGCCGCCGGTGGCGGCGCTGATCATGCTGGCCGGTATTTACTACGGCGCGCAGTACGGCGGCTCCACCACCGCCATCCTGGTCAACCTGCCGGGTGAATCGTCATCGGTGGTCACCACCATCGATGGCTACCAGATGGCGCGGCGGGGCCGGGCGGGGGTGGCGCTGGCCACTTCCGGCCTGGGTTCCTTCTTCGCCGGCTGCGTGGCCACCCTGATCCTGGCCGCGTTCGCCACGCCGCTGTCGGAACTGGCCTTCAAGTTCGGGCCTGCCGAATACTTCTCGCTGATGGTGCTGGGCCTGATCGGTGCCGTGGTGCTGGCTTCCGGTTCGCTCCCGAAGGCCGTGGCGATGATCGTGCTGGGCCTGCTGCTGGGCCTGATCGGTACCGACGTGAACTCGGGCGCCGCGCGCTTCTCCTTCGACATTCCCGAACTGACCGACGGTATCGACTTCGTCGCGCTGGCCATGGGTATGTTCGGCTTTGCTGAAATCGTGGCGAACCTCGAACAGAAGGAAGATCGCGAGACCTTTACCGACCGCGTGACCAACCTGTGGCCGACCAAGGAAGACTTCAAGCGCATGGCGCCCGCAGTGCTGCGCGGCACGCTGCTGGGCTCCGCCCTGGGCATCCTGCCGGGTGGCGGCGCGGCGCTGGCTTCGTTTGCAGCCTACTCGCTGGAAAAGAAGACCTCGAAGTACTCGCATGAGTTCGGCAAGGGCGCCATCGAAGGCGTGGCCGGTCCGGAATCGGCCAACAACGCCGCCGCGCAGACCTCCTTCATCCCGCTGCTGACGCTGGGCATTCCGCCCAACGCCGTGATGGCGCTGATGGTGGGCGCGATGACCATCCACAACATCCAGCCGGGCCCGCAGGTCATGACCAGCAACCCCGCGCTGTTCTGGGGCCTGATCGCCTCGATGTGGATCGGCAACCTGATGCTGATCATCCTGAACCTGCCGATGATCGGGATCTGGGTCAAGCTGCTGACCGTGCCCTACCGCTTCCTGTACCCGGCCATCCTGGTGTTCTGCGGTATCGGCGTGTACTCGGTCAACAACCAGACCTTCGACGTCTTCATGGCGGCTGGCTTCGGCATCATCGGCTACCTGTTCCTGAAGCTCAAGTGCGAACCCGCACCGCTGCTGCTGGGTTTCGTGCTGGGACCGATGATGGAGGAGAACTTCCGCCGTTCCCTGCTGCTGTCGCGTGGCGAGTTCAGCGTGTTCGTGACCCGTCCGCTGTCGATGGGCCTGCTGATCGCTGCCGCCGCACTGGTCGCCGTTGTCGCACTGCCGTCGATCAAGGCGAAGCGCGAAGAAGCGTTCCAGGAAGAGTAGTAACCGAGCCCCACCCGCGCCGGCCTCGTGCCGGCGCACAAAACGCAAGGCCTGGGGTGCACTCGTGCACCCCGTTTTTTTAGGCAGGTCCTGGTCTTGACCAGGCCGCCGGCAGGGAAGACGCCCGGCTGCGTTCGCAGCGCCAGGGCTGCGCATGATGATCTGCTCTATCGCGCCGCGCAGGCGCGTCACAGGCGCTGCATGAAAACTCCAACACTAGACGGCTTCGTTTCGCGGCTGTATATCCTGAAGTTTGTCCAATCGAGCCCGGCGACGGTATTGACGCTGGTCGACCGCCTGCGCGAGCGCGGCGTCGAGAAGAATATCCGGTCGCTCAGGCCCATCCTGCGCAGCCTGATGATTGCACGCGCGATCACGGCGGAGCTGGTGGAGGGCAGCGGCCGGGTCTATTGCATCACGGATAGCGGGCGCGAGGAGCTGAACAAGTACCTGTCCCACCTGGATATCCTGCAAAGCGATATCGAGCACACCGGCCAGGCAAAGCGCGCCGGCCGCTCCGATTGAACACCCGGTACCGCGGCAACGCGAGCAGGACGGGGCCTGGCGGGACGCCAGCTTGGGGCCAGCGCCCGCCGCGCCGTGCTCAGGTGGTCATGACGACCTGGTTGCGGCCGTTGCGCTTGGCCTGGTAGAGGCCGGCATCGGCGATTTCGATCAGGCGGCTGTAGGGCATGTCGGCAGCCGGCACGATGGCGGTGCCGCCGATGCTGACGGTCACGTTGGGTGCCGCCTGCGAGCCGCTGTGCGGTACCTGCAAGGACTCGATGGCGCGGCGCACCTTTTCCGCCAGCAGCCGCGCGCCGCCGGGCGAGGTGGAAGGGAGGATCATGGCGAATTCCTCGCCGCCGAAGCGTGCCGGCAGGTCGGCCGGGCGCGCGCAGTTCTCGCGGATCACGCCGGCCACGCGGCGCAGCACTTCGTCGCCGGCCACATGGCCGTAGGTGTCGTTGTAGGCCTTGAATGAATCGACGTCGATCATCAGCAGCGCCAGCTGGCTCTGCTCGCGGCCGGCGCGACGCCATTCGGCCCCGAGATATTCGTCGAAATAGCGCCGGTTGGACAGCCCGGTCAGGCCATCCGAATTGGTCAGCCGCTGCAGTTCCAGATTGGTTTCCAGCAATTGCTGCTGGCTCTGGCGCAGGGCCCGGTAGGCTTCGTCGCGCTGCTGCAGGTTGAGGTAGGAACGCGAGTGATAACGGATGCGCGCCACCAGCTCGATGGTGTCGGGAAGCTTGACCAGGTAATCGTTGGCACCGGCGGCAAAGGCCGCGCTTTTCATGATCGGCTCTTCCTTGGTCGACAGCACGATAATGGGAATGTCGCGCGTGGCGAGGTTGGCGCGATATCGCCGCACCAGCGTCAGGCCGTCGATGCCGGGCATCACCAGGTCCTGCAGGATCACCGTCGGGCGGGTGCGTTCGGCCACGGCGACGGCTTCGTCGGGTTTGGCGCAATAGTGGAAATCGATATCGTGCTCGGGTTCCAGTTCGCGCCGGACGGCTTCGCCGACCATGGCCTGGTCGTCGACCAGCAGGACCATGGCGAGGTACTCATCCGGGCGTTGCATGGTCTTTGAGTCTGTTGCGTTGGGCATTGCTTTCCTCTTGCTCTCCGACTTGGAGGCGCTAACAAAATGATCCTGATCATCCTGGCGTGGTCCGGCATGCCCCAGGCGTAGCGCGGGCACCGGCGGAGCCGCGCGCACGGCCGGGATGGCTTGCTGGTTTCATTTTGTTAGCGCCTTTGGTCCTTTGTCCTACCCCTGGTTGCTGATGGCGTTGCAGGCCCGTACGATGCGGGCGGCGATCTGCTGCAATGGCAGTATTTCGCGGGCGGCCCCGATGGCGGCGGCTGCCTTGGGCATCCCATAGACGGCGCTGGTGGCCTGGTCCTGGGCAATGGTCAGGTAGCCGCGCTCGCGCATGGCTTTCAGTCCCAGCGCGCCGTCGCGGCCCATGCCGGTGAGCAGTACGCCCACCGCATCGCCGCGCCAGTGCTGCGCGACGCTTTCAAAGAAGACATCGATCGACGGCCGGTACAGGTAGTCGCTCGGTTCCTCGGTATAGATCATGCGCGCGGCACTGACCATGCGCAGGTGGTCGTTGGTGCCGGCCAGCAGCACGGTGCCCGGCTGTGGGCCCTCGCCCTCGCGCGCGAGCCGTACCGGCAGCGCGCACTGGGCATCGAGCCATTCGGCCATGCCAGCCGCGAAGGCCTCGTCCACGTGTTGCACGGCGATCACGGCAGGGCTGAACCCGGCCGGCAGTGCGCCGAGCAAGGTGGCCAGCGCGGCGGGGCCGCCGGCCGACGCGCCCAGCGCCACCAGCCGCTCCGCGCCAGCCTTGCGCGCCACCGGCGGCGCCGCGCGCGAGGGGGCGGCACGGCCGTCGAGCAGCCTGCCGATATTGCGGATCTTGCGCAGCAGCGGGCCGCTTGCCAGTTGCGAGTCCGGCTGGGCCAGCGAGGGCGTGTCGACCGCGTCGACCGCGCCGTGCCCCATGGCGTCGAATACCTGGGTGGCGTTGCGGCCGAGGTCCATGGTCACCACCACGATGGCGCAGGGGCTAGCCGCCATGATGCGGCGAGTGGCCTCGACGCCATCCATCACCGGCATCAGCAGGTCCATCAGGATCAGGTCGGGGGTGCGCACCGCGGCCATGCGCACGGCGCTTTCGCCGTCCTCGGCCACCCATGCCACCTCCAGCGCCGGGTCGAGGCCGATGACACGGCGCAGGGCAGTCACGGCCAGCGGCGAATCGTTGACGATGCCGATCTTCATGCGCGTGCTTCTCCTATCAGGTCTTGTACCGCATCGAGCAGCGCGGCATCCTGGAAGCTTCCCTTGGCCAGGTAATAGTCCGCGCCGGCCTCCAGCCCACGCTGCCGGTCCTGCTCGCGATCCTTGTACGACACCACCATCACCGGTATCTGCTGCAGGCGCGCTTCGCGCTTGATGCGGCTGACCAGTTCGATGCCGTCCATGCGCGGCATATCGATATCGGTGATGACCAGGTCGAAGGATTCGGCGCGCAGCACGTTCCAGGCGTCCATGCCGTCCACCGCCACCGCCACCTCGTAGCCGCGGTTGGACAGCAGCTTGCGTTCCAGTTCGCGCACCGTGAGCGAATCGTCCACCACCAGCACGCGCTTGCGGCGCAGCGGAGCGGCTTCGGCGCCGCCACGGCGGATACGGTCGATCTTGCCTTCGGACAGCAGCTTTTCCACCGAGCGGATCATGTCTTCCACGTCGAAGATCAGCACCGGCGTGCCATCCTCCGTGAGGCTGCCCGCGGCAATGTCCTTGATCTTGCCCAGGCTTGCCACCAGTGGCTGTACCACCAGGATACGCTCGCCCAGCAGGCGGTCCACGGCCACGCCGTAGGTGCGTTCGTGGTCGCCCAGCACCACCACCGGCACGGTGTCCTCGTCGCGCCGTGTTTCGGCCTGCTGCAGCACCTGGGCCGCGCTGACCAGCCCCACCTGGCGTTCCCCGAAGCGGAAGTGCTGGCGGTTCTCCAGTTGCTCGATATCGCTGCGCTCCAGGTTGATGGCCCGCATCACGTAGGCCAGCGGGAAGGCGTAGGCCTCGCCCGACACCTCCACCAGCAGCGCGCGCACGACCGACAAGGTCAGCGGCAGTTCGAGATGGAACTGCATGCCGCGCCCGTTTTCCTGCGAGAGCCGGATGCTGCCGCGTACCTGGCGGATCATGTCCTGCACGGCGTCGAGTCCGACCCCGCGTCCGGACACTTCGCTGACGGTCTCGCGCAGGCTGAAGCCGGGCAGCAGCAGGAAGTCCAGCAGCTCGGCCTGCGACAGCCTGGCCGCGGTTTCTTCCGGTGCCAGGTTGCGGCTGACGATGGCGCGGCGCAATGCGTCGAGGTCCACGCCCGCGCCGTCGTCGGCGATCTCGATGATGAGCCGGCCGGCATTGTGGCGCGCGTTCAGCGTGATGCGGCCTTCGGCGGGCTTGCCGGCCTGGCTGCGCGCCTCGGGCATCTCGATGCCATGGTCCACCGCGTTGCGCAGCAGATGCGCCAGCGGGGCTTCGAGCTGTTCGAGGATGTCGCGGTCGACCTTGGTGCTTTCCCCGACCAGTTCGAGGTGCACCTGCTTGCCCAGCGAGCGCCCCAGGTCGCGCACCATGCGCGAGTAGCCGGTCAGGCCGTCGGCCAGGGGCCGCATGCGGCTGGCCAGCGCCCGGTCATAGAGCTGGCGCGAGAGCCGGCCGGTGCGGTGATCGTACTGTTCCAGCTCCGCCACGCGTTGCGATAACTGCTGGTGGCTCTCGGCCAGCAAACGCTGCGATTCGGCCAGCGCGGCCTGCGCCGCGGTATCGGCAGCGCCGCCGGCGAGCGCCACCTGGAGCGTGTCGAGGGCCTGCAGGGCACGCATCTGGATGCGGCGGGTTTGCTGCAGCGCATTGCCAAAGGGCTTGAGCCAGTGGGTTTCCACCATCGCCGCGCCGGACAGTGCCAGCAACTGATCCAGCGTATCGGCGCTGACGCGCAGCATGCGCTCCTGGCTGTCCGGCTGGCCGGGGACGTCGCCGGATGCCTTGCCGGCAGGTTCGGCTGGCCTGCCGCCGGCAGGCGCGGCGGCGTCGGGAATGATGTCGGCCTGCGGGCCGGCGCTGTCGCCGCTTGGGCTTGTGGCGGCGGCAGGCGGATCGGCTTGCGGAATCGCCTGCGGCGCCGCCGGGGAACCGTCCACGGCCCATGGGGATGCCTCGACCTCTTCGCCGGCAAGCAGCGCCTCCATGCGGGCCACGAAGGCATCGATTTCGGGCTTGCCCGCCTGGTCGGCCCAGGTGATGTCGCCGCCGGGCGGGCAGCCCAGCCGCAGCAGCAGGTCGGTGCCATGCAGCAGGGTGTCGATATGCACCGGGCGCAGCAGCAACTCGCCGCGCTGGGCCGCCACCAGGCAGTCCTCCATCACGTGGGACACGCGCACGCCGCCATCGAGTCCGACGATACGGGCCGCGCCCTTGAGCGAATGGGCGGCGCGCATGCAGGCTTCCAGTTCGCCGGCCGCGGCGGGGGCGCGCTCCAGCGCCAGCAAGCCGGCATTGAGCACTTCCGCCTGCGACTGCGCCTCCAGGGCGAACAGTTCCAGCAGCGAGGCGTCGCGCAACTGATCGGGGTTCATGCCAGGCTCCGCGTCAGGGCTTGCTGCAACAGGGCGGGGTCGAGCAGGCCGACGCTGCGTCCGCCGCTTTGCAACAGGGCACGGGTGTAGCGCGCGGAGGCACGCGACAAGGTGGTCGGCAATGGCTGCAGGGCGCTTTCGGCGACCCGCTCGACACCCGTGACTTCGTCGACCGGCAGTGCGATGGCGTTGCGGCCCTGGCCCAGGACGAGCAGGCGCGCGCCGTGCCCGGTGCCGGCCTTGCCGGCGGCGGTGGCCGTGGCGCCGGCGGCCGGATCCTGTCCTAGCAGGCGCGCCAGTGAGATACAGACCAGCAGGTTGCCGCGCACGCTGGCCAGGCCAAGTACCGCGGCATGGCGGCGGTGCGGCAGGGAATGCACAGGGCAGGGCGCGGTGACCTCGGCCAGCACGGCGGCCGGCAGGGCCAGCCATTCGTCGCCGATGCGGAATACCAGGCACGCCAGGGACGGTCCGCGCCCGGCGGCGTCCGCCCGATAGGCATCCGTCGCCGGCAGGCTGACCTCGCCGGTGGGCAGGTTGTCCAGCAGTGTCAGTGCCGCGCGCGAATAGGTCGGGCAATTGCGGCAATGGATGTGCGTGGCAAGCAGTGGGCAACTGCCGTCGCCCAGCACACCGATGCGCCGCCAGCAATCGTCAATGGCGACAGCCGTTGCGCCGGCACGGGGGCCTGGCTCGGCCAGGGGAAAGGGGACGTGCTCAGCCATGGCGGGTCGGAGTCTTGCGTTGTGCGCGGCTTCTCAGGCGGGCGGCGGCGGCGCTGTCGCCTTCCGCTTCCAGGATGGCGGCCATATGGTAGAGCGCCTCCTGGTGGGCAGGATCCAGGTAAAGCGCGCGGCGGAAGGACTCGCGTGCGTTGGCCGGGCACCCGGTGGCATCGTAGAGTACGCCCAGCAGGCAGTAGCCGGCAGCCGACGAGCCTTGCGCATCCAGGTGTGCCAGGCAGGCAGTCACGGCGACGGCAAGCTCGCCGCGATCGGCGAGCCGGGAGACCTTGGCCAGCGCGTGGGCGGCTGCCGCGGTCTTGTCGGCAGCCGGGTCCGCATGCTTGTTCGTGGCCTTGCCGGCAACCGCGGCCGGGTTTGCCGAAGCCGCGCCCGGCGGCGCCGGCTGCCGGGCGAAGCGGGCTGCATCGCGCGAAGCCATCGGCTTCGGCGGCCGGGCCGCCGGATTCGACGCAGGCCAGCCGGTATTCGCCGCGGCAGGCGAGAAGGCCGGCAGGGTGGGGGCGGGACGGGCCGCCTGGCGCGTGCCGCGCCGGGTAAAGGCGAAAGCCAGCGGTACGCCCGCGGACACAAAGCCGTGCCGGGTCAGCAGGCTGGCTTCGGCCGGCCCGACGAACAACGTCGCGTCCGGCCGGCTGAGCTGTTCCAGCATCCTGAGCGCACGCTGTTGCGTGGGCGGATCGAAATAGATCAACAGGTTGCGGCAGAACACAAAGTGATAGGGTGACTCGTTGGCCATCAGCGCCGGATCGAGCAGGTTGCCGCGCAGCAGGCGCACCTTGGCGCGCACGCTGGCATTGAGGGCGTAGTCGCTGCCGCTGGTGGTGAAATACCGGTCGCGGAAGTCCAGGGGGCCGCCGCGGAACGAATTGCTGCCATACTGCCCGATGCGGGCGCGCTCCAGCGCGCGCGCGCTGACGTCCACGGCATCGATATGGAAGCGGTGCTCCGGCACGCCTGCGTCCAGCAACGCCATCACGATCGAATAAGGCTCTTCGCCCGTCGAGCAGGGCACGCTGAGAATGCGCAATGGCCCGGCGCCATCCTTGCCGGGTTCGCCGCCGAATACCCGCATGGCGGCAAAGCGGCCAAGCGCCAGCAGCGCCTCGCGATGGCGGAAGAACCAGGTCTCGGGTACCACCACGGCTTCGATCAGCGCTTGCAGCTCGTCCGGCCGCGAGTGCAGCAGGTTCCAGTAGGCATGATGGTCGGGCACCGCGGCGGCGGCCAGCCGCTCGCGCACCGCGCGCTCGATCATGCCGCTGCCCACGGTTTCGGCGGCCAGGCCGATGCGCTCCTTGAGCAGGGCCTCGATATGGGTTGCGGTGGTCATGGTCCTGGCGCGGCGGACCCGGCCGCCGGCGTATTGGGGGGCAGCCCGGGAAACAGCATTGCATGCACGTCGTCGGGCAGCAGGGCGTTGACCCTCACCCACTGCACCAGGCCCTGGCCGCCGTTGCGCACGGGACCCAGGTAGCGGGCCGGCCCCGGGGCCAGGCCGCTGTCGACAAACTCGCCGGGCTCGCAACGCAGGGTTTCGGTGGCGTACTCCAGCCGCAAGCCGAGCAGGCTCGCCGGATCTTCCATACGCCGGCGGTAATGCACCAATACGGTGCGGGTGCTGGTGCGGCTGGCGGCCGGCGTACCGGTTGCCAGCGCGTTGACGTCGATCACCGGCACCACGTCATCGCCGCGGGCCAGCAGGCCGCTGACCCAGTGCGGCGCCTCGGGCAGGTGCTTGAGCGTGGTCAGGGGCAGGACTTCGGCAATCTCGCCGGCATCCAGCGCGTAGTGGTCAGGGCCGATACGGAACAGCAGGAAGAGCTTCATGGCGGAGGACCGGCGCCCGGGGCGCTCAGACCTTGAAGCGCGACACGCCGGTGCGCAGGTCGTTGGCGACCAGCGTCAGCTCGTCGATCGCCTGGCTGGACTGGCGCAGGGATTCCACGGTCTGCTGGGCCGCCTCGGACAACTGCATCAGCGCCTGGTTGATCTGTTCGGCGCCGCCGGCCTGCGCCTGCATGCCCTCGTTGACCATCTGCACCCGCGGTGCCAGCGACTGCACCTGACCGATGATCTGGGAAAGCTGGTCGCCCACCTGGGTCACCTCCGACATGCCGCGCCGCACCTCTTCGGAGAACTTGTCCATGCCCATCACGCCAGCCGCCACCGCGGACTGGATCTCCCGCACCATCTGCTCGATATCGTAGGTGGCGACCGCGGTCTGGTCGGCCAGCCGCCGGATTTCGGTGGCCACGACCGAGAAGCCGCGGCCGTATTCGCCCGCCTTCTCGGCCTCGATGGCGGCATTCAGGGAGAGCAGGTTGGTCTGGTCAGCCACCTTGGCGATGGTGGTGACGACCTGGTTGATATTGCCTGCCTTCTCGTTGAGCGTGGCCAGCTTGGCGTTGACGGAGCCGGCGGCTTCCATGACGTGGTGCATGGTCGATTCCATGCGCGACAGGCTCACCTGGCCCGTGCCGGCCAGGCCGGCGGTCTGTTCGGCGGCGCTGGACACCTCGGTCATGGTGCGGACCAGGTCGCGCGAGGTGGCTGAGATCTCGCGGGAGGTCGCGCCGATCTCGGTGGTGGTGGCAGCGGTTTCCGTGGCGGTGGCTTGCTGCTGGCGCGCGGTGGCCGCGATCTCGTTGACCGAGGTGGTGACCTGGATGGCCGAGCGCTGGGCCTGGCCGACCAGCCCGGTGAGTTCGCCGGTCATCTGGTTGAAGCCCTGCTCGATCTCGAGGAATTCATCCTTGCGGCTCAGCGCCAGGCGCTGGCGCAGATCCCCGCCGCGCATGCCCGACAACAGCTGGACGATCGAGCGCATCGGCACGGTAATGGAGCGGAACAGCAGGTAGCCGGCAACCAGCGCCTCCAGCAGCGCGGCAACCAGCGAAATCTCGATGCTGAACTTGGCCGTCTCTACCGCATTGTTGATACTGGTGGCGCCATCCTCGGCGACCTTGTTGTTATCGTCCAATAGCGCTTGCAGCGTGGCCCGGCCGTCGTTCCATACGGCATGGACCGGGCCGCGCAGCCGCGCCTCCATGGCGCCAGCCTCGGCGCCGCCCGATGCGAACAGCGGCGCCGAGACCTCGTCGTAGCCGTGGCGGATCTCCTTGTATTTCTCGAAGCGCTGACGGTCCTCGGGGCGCCTGATCGAGTCGGCGTATTTCTGCTCCAGGGTGTCCAGCCGCTTGCGCAGGGCCATATTGCTTTCGGCGTATTGCCGGCGCTCCGCATCGTTGGCCGCGGTGACACTCTGCCAGGCCAGGACATAGGATTCGCCCCAGGCGCCACGCATGGCTGTGCTGTAGTAGAGTCCTGGCAGGGCGTCGTCGCGCAGGGCGGCGGCATGGGTCTCGATGGCCGATTGGCGGTCGTAGGCGACCACGGCTGTGAGCAAGATGACCGCCAGGATAGCGGCGAAACTTGCCAGGATGCGCGTGCGGATGGTCCAGTTGGTCACGGTGCGTGTTCCCATTGCTTTTCTTGTAGGAAGGGGTGGCAAGCAGCGTCCGGACGGGCTGGAGCCGGCATGCGGACGCGGGTTAGTGGGCTGATCTGCGCACCGGGGGTGCATTATAGCGGCGTAGGGTACTGTAACGTTTGTGCCAGTTCAATGGCATCCCGGCGCGGGGGGCTTTGGACACAGGGATTTGCGGTGTTGCAACATTTCGCAATATGATGGCCGGATGGCGCTTGATTTTTTCCTGGTTTTAGTCACACTTGCCAGATGGACAGACCGGATAGATGTCGACAATCTTAAATAGGGCAGGCATGGTGGCCAGGTCGGAGGCGAAGGCAGGCGCCTCGCCGAACGCGGACCTCGATCCGCTGACCGGCGTAGCATCGCGCCAGGCATTCTTGAACACGCTGGAAAACCGCCTGCACTCGGAGGCTGTCCCGCGCTGCGCGCTATTGCTGCTCGGCATCGACGATTTCCGTGCATTCAATGATATGCATGGCCATGCCGAAGGCGACGAGATCCTGCGCCGCGTGGCCCGGCGCCTGCGCGATGCCTCTCCGCGCGACGCGGTTCTGGGACGGGTCGGTGGCGACGAATTCGCCGTGCTGCTACCCTCCATTTCCGACCCCACCCTGGTGCGCCACGTCAGCGCGGCCATCCTGTCCCTGCAATCGGAACCCCACGAATATGGCAACCGGCGCCATCACGTGTTGTCCAGCCTGGGCGCCTGCGTGATGCCGGCCGGCGGCGACAACGCTTCCGATGTACTCGCCTCCGCCAGCCTGGCGCTGGGCCGGGCCAAGCGCGACGGCGGCCGTACCATCCGTTTCTTCAAGCCGCAGATGCGCACCGACGTGACCACCCGCCTGTCGTTGGTGCAAGCGCTGCGCGACGCCTATGCGCAGCGCCAGTTCGAGCTGCTGTACCAGCCCCAGATCGACCTGCGGGACGGCCGCGTGGTGGGCGCCGAGGCGCTGATGCGCTGGCGGCACCCCACCCAGGGCCTGCTGACGCCGGCCAGTTTCATCGATGCGCTGGCGGCCAGCAGCGTGGCTGCCGACGTGGGCGTGTGGCTGCTCCATACCGCCTGCGCGCAGGCTCGCATGTGGTCGCTCGGTTTTGCCGATGCGCCGCGCGTGGCCATCAACCTGTTTGCCGCCCAGCTCAGCGAAAGCCGGCTGCTGACCGAGGTCAGGCACGTGCTGCGGGAACTGGCGCTGGCGCCCGAGATGCTCGAACTCGAAATCACCGAGACCATCGCCCTGCAGCAGGGCGATGAGTTTTCCGGACAGTTGCAGACCTTGCGCCGCGATGGCGTGACCCTGACCTGCGACGACTTCGGTACCGGCTATGCCTCGCTCAGCTTCCTCAAGTCCTTCCCGGTCGACCGCATCAAGATCGACCAGTCGTTTATCCGCAATGTCACGCAGAGTCCGGTGGACGCCGCCATCGTGCGCGCCGTGGTGAATGTGGGCGCCAGCCTGGGTATCGGCGTGGTGGCCGAAGGCGTGGAAACCGTCGAGCAGCGGGATTTTCTTGCCGACAACGGTTGCCATGAAGTGCAGGGCTACCTGTACGGCAGGCCCATGTCCCCTGAGAAATTCACCGAATTCCTGCAGCAGTCGGCCCGCTGATCGCCGGGGGCGCGCCGCCCGGCCATTCCCCCTGTTCCCGGCCCGTTCGCCTGCCACGGCCGGTTTCGCCGCGGCCGCTCTCCGCGCGCCTGCAATTTGTTTCCAGCTTTGTCGGCGCTCGCCATACAGGCGAGGGGGCGGGCGCCGGCCCAGGGCTGTGGGAGGCGGCACTCGGGCGCTTGCCACTCCCGGTGTGGCGGCGCCGGGGACATATGTGCTTACAAAGTCCGGTGCGCGTGGCCGGCGGTCCGGCGTTATACGGAGTAGGGTGACAACAGGGCCGGCCGGATCTGGCCCGCGCGCCCGTCTCGTACAAGAACCAGGACTAGGGGTATCGACATGTTTCCTGACTGCAGGCTTGGCCCCCGTGCCCGCGCCGTCCTCCTGGCTGGCTGCCTCGTATTCATCACCTGGGAATGGCCCTCGCCGGCGCTGGCACAGGTTGCCGACCCCTCCGGCCGCATAGCCACCGTCACTGACGCCGCCGGCAACCTGAGCTTCGCCCCGGCCGGCTCCGACGACTGGGGGCAGGCCGGGCTCAACCGGCCGATCACCACCGGGGACCGGCTCTGGGTCGACGACGGCGGGCGGGCGGAATTGCATGCCGGCTCCACGGCGATCCGGCTTGGCAGTGCCACCGCCGTGTCCGTGCTCGATCTCGATGACAGTACCACCCAGGTCAAGCTGACCCAGGGCACGCTGCAATTGCGCTTGCGGGCGCTGCCGCCCGACCAGCCGGTCGAGATCGACACGCCAAACCTGGCCTTCGTGCCGAGCGAACCCGGCGATTACCGCCTGGACGTGGCGCCCGACGGCAGCAGCACCGTGGTCACCATGCACCATGGCACTGCCGTAGTCTACGGCGACAATCAATCGCTGGTGATGCAGCGCGGCGATCAGATCCGCTTTGCCGGCACCGACCTGGCGGAAGCCGGCAGCGCCACCAACCCGCCTATCGATGCATTCGACCGCTGGACCATGGCACGCGATGCGCGGGAGGACGGATCGCGGGCGGCGCGCTACGTACCGCGCGAAATGACCGGCTACGCCGCGCTGGACGACTATGGCGACTGGCAGGAGGACCCGGGCTACGGCGCGGTATGGTTCCCCCGCGTGGTGGCAGTGGACTGGGCGCCGTACAGCGTGGGCCATTGGGCCTGGGTGGCGCCGTGGGGATGGAGCTGGTGCGACGACGAGCCCTGGGGTTTCGCGCCGTCCCACTATGGCCGCTGGGCACGCTTCGGCAACCGCTGGGGCTGGACGCCGGGCCCGATCGAGGTCCGCCCGGTCTATGCGCCGGCGCTGGTCGGCTTCATCGGCGGCGGCGGTGGCGGCTGGAATGCATCCATCAGCATTGGCAGTGCCCCGGCCGTCGCCTGGTATCCGCTCGGCCCGCGCGAGGCATATCGCCCGGTCTATCACGCCAGCCCTGCCTATGTCACTCGCATCAATAACGTCACGGTCAACAATGTGACGATCAATAATCGCGTCGACAACGTATATATCAACCGGAATGTGCCGGGCGCCATCACCGGCATGCCCGCGCGTGCCTTCGTGCAGGGCCAGCGTGTGCCGCCCGGTGCCCGCAATATGGCCTGGCGCAACCTGCCCCAAGGCGAAGCCAACGGCGCGCCGCCGCTGGCACCGGTCAGGTCCAGCCTGATCGGCGCGGCACCCACGCGCCCGGCCCCAGTGGCGGCGATGCAGGGCTTTGCGCGCCCCGCCATCGCCGTGCGCGCGCCTGGCCGTCCGGCTGGCGACGAACTGGCCCAGCGTTTTGCCCGCTCCGGCGGTACCATCCCCGGCGCCGGTCCGGTATGGCATGGCGGCAACGCCGCGGCTGGAAGACCGGGCGCCGCGCCGCCGCCGGTGCGCTTGAGCCAGGCTGCGCCGGAAGGGCACGGCCGGAATGGCGGTCCGCTGCCGGGCGGGCCGGGGGGCCAGGGTGTCCAGGGGAATGCGGCCCAGAGGCCGCAACGGCCCGACGGCACGGCCCGCATGCCGGTGCCGCAGGGCCTTGCCGGGCCCGGACATGTTGGTCAGCCCCCCGCGCCGGGCGGCGATCAGCGCGATCGTGGCTGGACGACACGCCCGGAACAGGCGCAGCAAGCCCAACAGCTTCAGCAGCGGCAGCAGCAGGAACGGCAGGCGGGAGACCAGCAGCGGGCGCAGCAGGCAATCCAACCGCAGCAGGAGATGCAGCGCCAGCAGCAGCAACGGCAGGCGGGAGACCAGCAGCGTGCGCAGCAGGCAGTCCAACAGCAGCAGGAAATGCAGCGCCAGCAGCAGCAACGGCAGGCGGGAGACCAGCAGCGGGCGCAGCAGGCAATCCAACCGCAGCAGGAAATGCAGCGCCAGCAGCAGCAACGGCAGGCGGGGGACCAGCAGCGGGCGCAGCAGGCAGTCCAACAGCAGCAGGAAATGCAGCGCCAGCAGCAGCAACGGCAGGCGGGAGACCAGCAACGGGCGCAGCAGGCAGTCCAACAGCAGCAGGAGATGCAGCGCCAGCAGCAGCAACGGCAGGCGCAGGACCAGCAGCGTGCGCAGCAGGCAATCCAACAGCAGCAGGAAATGCAGCGCCAGCAGCAGCAACGGCAGGCACAGGACCAGCAGCGTGCGCAGCAGGTTTTGCGCCAGCAGGAGATGCAGCGTCAGCAGCAGGAGCGGCAGATGCAGGACCAGCAGCGGCAGCAACAAGCCATGCAACGCCAGCAGCAAGAGCAGCAACGCCAGCAGCAGGAAATGCAGCGCCAGCAGCAAGAGCAGCAGCGCCAGCAGCAAGTCATGCAGCGCCAGCAGCAGGAGCAGCAACAGCAACAGCGCCAGCAGATGGACCAGCAACGCCAGCAGCAGGAACGTCAGCGCCAGCAACAGGAACAGCAACGACGCCAGGAAGATCTGCAGCGCCAGCAGCAGCACGCGGCGGCAAAACCGGTTCCGCGCGAACATCCGCAAGCGCTGGCGCAAGGGTAGGGATGCCGCCGGCGTGAGCGCCGGCCAGCCGGCCAGCGCGGCGGAAGGGACTCGGGGCCAATCGCCCCGAGCCGGCCTTCGATCGCTTACTTCGCCAGCTCAGACAAGCGCACCGGGGTGATCTTGCCACCTTGCACCCAGCCCACCACGGTGTCGGCATTGGTGCCGCCCTTGGCGTCGATGCTCTCGATCTCGTTGGGATTGGCGTCCTTGGCCAGCGTCTTCACCGCTTCCGGCATCTTTGCCCGGATGGCGGCCACGTCGGAGGTGGTGCCCGCCAGCTTCATGGCGCCCGCCAGCGCGTAGACCATGGTGTAGTTCAGCGACATCTCGGTAGTGGCGTCGCGGCCGTCATGCAGTTTCTTGTATTTGCTGTTGTAGTTCTGCGCGGCGGCGCGGCTGTCGTTGGCCAGCGGCATCACGCCGATCGAGCCTTCCAGCATGGCCAGGCCATTGGTGACCTTGGCCATTTCGTCGAGCTTGGCCTGGTCCATCACGATAAAGCCGCCCTTGAAGCCCAGCTCGCGCGCCTGCTTGACCACCAGCGCGGTCGGCTCGGACGGGCCACCGACGAACATCACGTCGGGTTTGTCGGCCAGCACGCGCGAGACGCCACTGTAGAAATCGGTGGCCTTGGTATAGGACATGGGGTTATTGGCCACCACCTTGCCGCCCGCGCTTTCCCAGGCCGGCACGAAGGCCTGCACCCAGGCCTTGGCGTAGTCGTGATCGGCCGGCGCCAGCGCCACGTTCTTGCCATAGCGCTTCATCTGCGCCTTGATGAAGGGCTCGATATAGCCGGTGTATGCCGGCGGAATGCGGATGGTGAGCTTGTTGCCGGTGTCGGTGATGCGCGGCACGCTGGAATAGGCCATCACCAGGAATTTCTCCTGCTCGTTGAAGGCCTGCAGTGCGAAGATGCCGCCCGAGTGCGGCACGAACACCGCGGGCGTCTTGTATTGCTGCACCAGGCGGCGCGCGTTGATGGCCGCCTCGGCGGGCGCGTATTTATCGTCCAGCGCGGCAACCTCCAGCTTGACCTTCTTGCCCTTGACCTCAAGGCCCGAGGCATTGATCTCGTCCACCGCCATCTGGATGCCGGACAGCACGTTCTTGCCGTACAGCGCGGCGCCGCCCGATAGCGGGCCGGTATAGCCCAGCTTGACGACTTCCTGCGCGAAAGCCGCGCCTGACGCCATCAGCGCGGCCACCGCGGTGGCGGCCAGAGGGAAGAAGCGGCGGATCGTCTTGGTCTGCATTTGGCTGTCTCCTGTTGTGTTTGTGCTGCGTTTTGTCCGGATTGTCTGTTCTGGCTTCTGGCCCCTTGCCTGCTTGCGGGAGAGGGAGTAAGCACCGTCGTCGTTCCAGGCCGTTCTGGCGCATCCTAGCCCCCGATATACGCCTTGCGAATCCCTTCATCGTTCAGCAGCGTGTCGCGGTCGCCTTCCATGACAATGCGGCCGCTTTCGATCACATAGGCGCGGTGGGCGATGCCCAGCGCGGCGTAGGCGTTCTGCTCGGCCAGCAGTACCGTGGTGCCGGCGCGGTTGATGCGCTGGATCACCTCGAACATCTGCTTGACCACCAGCGGCGCCAGACCGAGCGAGGGCTCGTCGAGCAGCAGCGTGCGCGGGCGGCCCATCAGCGCGCGGCCCAACGCCACCATCTGCTGCTGGCCGCCCGACAGCGAGCCGGCGGGGTCGTCCTTCTTCTGGCGCAGGATCGGGAACATCTCGAAGACGTCTTCCAGCGAGCGCTTGATGCCGGCCGCATCGCGGCGGTGCACATAGGCGCCCAGCGTGAGGTTCTTTTGCACGCTCATGGCGGGAAACAGCTTGCGGCCCTCCGGGCAATGCACCAGACCGGCTTGCACGATCTGCGAGGGCTTCATGCCGGCGAGTTCACGGCCGTCGAAGCGCATGCTGCCGCCGCTCGCGCGATGGATGCCGCTCAGGGCGAGGAAGATCGAGCTTTTGCCGGCACCGTTGGCGCCGAGCAGCACGACCAGTTCGCCGGCACCGGCATGCAGCGTGATGTTGTCCAGCGCGCGGAAGCTGCCATAGGAAAGCGAAACGCGCTCAAGCTGCAACATGGTCGGCTCCCAGGTAGGCTTCGATGACCTGCGGGTCGCGCTGGATCTGTGCCGGCGAACCCTCGGCGATCTTCTCGCCGTAGTTGAGCACCATGATCTTGTCGGCCAGCCGCATGATCATGTCCATCTTGTGTTCGATCAGGCACACCGTCTTGCCGTGGCGGACCATCTTGCGGATCAGTTCGGCCAGGCCCACGGTCTCCTCGGGGTTGACGCCGCCGGCGGGCTCGTCGAGCAGCAGCAGTTCCGCGTCGGTGGCCAGCGCCAGCGCAAAGGCCACGCGCTTGCGTTCCTCCTGCGTGATGTCCGCCGCCACTTCATGCGCAAGGTGGGCAAGGCCGACGAAGTCCAGCGCCTGCTCGGCCTTGGCGCGGCACAGGCGCTCTTCCTCGCGCAGGCGGCGCGTGTTGAATATCACGTCCGCCAGGCCCGAGTGCGTGCGCAGCCGGTGTCCCACGATCAGGTTGTCCAGCACCGTGGCGCGGTCGAACAGGTGGGTGGCCTGGAAGGTGCGCGCCACGCCGAGCCTGGCGATCTGGTCGGCGCGCAGGCCGGCCACGTCCCGGCCCTTGAGCCGGATCTGTCCCGAGCTGGGCGCATGGGTGCCGGCGATCAGGTTGAAGAAGGTGGTCTTGCCGGCGCCGTTGGGCCCGATGATGGCGTTGATATGGCCCGTCTCGAAGGTGATCGAAACATCGTGCACGGCGGTCAGCCCGCCGAATTTCTTGGTCAGGTTGCGAATCTCAAGCATGGTCGGCCCCTGCATTTGCTGCGTTGGCATTGGCGTTGTCGCCGGGCACGGGTGCCGTGCCGGCCTGCTGCGCACGGTGCTTGCCGCCGCGCCGTGCGGCCGCGGCGCGCCTGGCCTGGCGTTTGGACCACGAGCCGACGATGCCATCCGGCACGAAGATGATCAGCAGCACCAGCACCGGGCCGAACACCAGCATGCGGTAGTCCTGCAGGAACTGCAGCGTCTGCGTGACCCACGGCACCAGCACGGCGCCCAGCAGCGGCCCCAGCAAGGTGCCGGTGCCGCCCACCAGCATCGCCATCACCATGTCGAAGGTGAGGTCGGTGCGCGCGATATCAGGCCCGAGAAAGCGCACCTGGCCCGCGTAGAGCGCGCCGGCAAAGCCGGCATAGCCCACCGAGAGCACGAAGGACAGCACCTTGGTGCGCATCAGGTTGATGCCGAGCGCCTCGGCCAGCGCGTCGCTGTTGCGCACGGCCATGAAGCTGCGGCCCAGCAGCGAGGTGACGATGCGGTGCATCAGGAAGGTGCCCACCGCCAGGAAGAACAGCACCAGGTAGTACTGCGCCTGCACGTTGTCGAACACCAGGGGGCCCACCGCGGCCGGCACCGGGATGCCGATCAGGCCTACCGTGCCGTGTGTCAGGCTTTCCCATTTCTCGATCAGCAGGTAGATGATGTAGCCGATGCACAGCGTGAAGATGGAGAAGTAATGGCCCTTCAGGCGCAGCGACACCACGCCGACGAAGTAGCCCACCGCCATGCACACCACGCCGGACAATGCGAACGCGGCCCAGAAAGGCACCTGGTGATCCACCGTGAGAATGCCCAGCGTATAGGCGCCGATCGCCATGAAGCCGCCGTGCGCGAGG
This sequence comes from Cupriavidus sp. 96C5-1, assembly GCF_057798855.1. Classification (NCBI taxonomy): domain Bacteria; kingdom Pseudomonadati; phylum Pseudomonadota; class Betaproteobacteria; order Burkholderiales; family Burkholderiaceae; genus Cupriavidus; species Cupriavidus sp. 96C5-1. The sequence goes on from NZ_JBYOJU010000006.1 coordinate 84,972, forward strand.
TTGAGCTGGCCGGTGTAGCCCGTGATCAGGTTCAGCCCCAGCGTGGCGAGAGCGTAGATGAAGGCCAGCGTCATCACCGTCAGGTAATAGCTGTTGGGCGTAATCAGCGGAAACGCGATGGCCAGCGCCAGCAGCAGCGCCCAGCCGGTCTTTCCTTTCAATGCGCTTGTCATGGCGGGCTCCTTATGCGGCCTTGCTTGCAAACAGGCCTTGAGGCCGGATCGACAGGATGGCCACCAGCAGCGCGAAGGCGATGATGTCCTTGTAGTCGGTCGACACGTAGAAACCGCCGAAGCTCTCGGCCATGCCGATGATCAGCCCGCCCACGATGGCGCCGGGAATGCTGCCCATGCCGCCGAGGATGATGATGACGAAGGCCTTGGTGATGACCAGGTTGCCCATGCTCGGGTAGACCAGGTTGATCGGCGCGTACAGCGTGGCGGCAATCGCGGCGAGCGCGCCGGAGATGGCGAACACCAGCAGCGTGACGCGTGTGGCGTCGATGCCCACCAGTGCCGCGCCTTCACGGTTCTGCGCCATCGCCACGATGGTGGAGCCGGTCACGGTGCGTGTCAGGAACAGATGCAGCAGCACCATCAGGCCGAAGGCCGCGGCGATGATCAGCAGGCGTTGCGCGGGCGCGGTCAGGCCCAGCACTTCCACCATCTGGCCATAAGGCGTGGGCATGCGATGGAAGTCCGCGCCCCACAGAGCCTGCGCGCCGGCTTCGAGGAACAGCATGATGCCGATGGCGGCAATCATGTCGTGCAACTCGGGCGCGTTGCGCAGCGGATGGAACACCAGCCGGTCGGCCAGCATCGACAGCGCCGCCACCGCGATGGCGGCAGCGCCCATCGCCAGCCAGTAGTTCATGCCGAGCGACGTCATCATGTAGTACGACACATAGGCGCCCGCCATGTAGAAGGCGCCATGCGCAAAGTTGGGTACGTGCAGGATGCCGTAGACCAGTGTCAGGCCCAGCGCCACCAGGCTGTACACACCGCCCAGCGTCAGGCCGTTCAGGACTTGTTGAAGGAACAATGTCACGGGCTTTACCTCTTGCTGCTCAATCGGATCACGAACGATGGCACGCAATCCGCGCTGCGGAATACGTGGGGTTGCGGCGCCGCGCGGTAACGCGGGGCCGCGCATGAAGCGGGGCGAGGTTCAGCCGCGAGGCGGTGCGGCTGCTTGAATTGCGTGATGCATGCTTGGTCTCCTGTGCGATGCGGAATGGCGGCTTGGTGCGGCCACGGGGTGCGGGTGTCGTCGTGTTCCGTGAAGCGCTGCGCGCATCGATTGCTGCGTGAGCACGTTCCAGCACGATCGTTCGTTTTCATTGACTGTTGCATAGGGCCTGAGGCACAGTCAAGAAATACGGAATTGTCTTCCGCACAGCGAAATAGCCAGTGCGCCTCGGTTTGCCGTCTTACATGGCGGCAAGGGGCACGCTTTTCACCAGCCGTTGCCCAGCGTTCCCGCCACGTATGAAGCGCACTTCGTCGATCCCGCTTTCGCCCGGTTCCACGCCGCCCAATGCCGCTGCGCGCGCGGTCGATCCGGAGCGCGATCTCGCGGCGCGGGATGCCGAGCGCGACGACCGCAACTTCGTCACCGCACTGGCGCGCGGCCTGGACCTTCTGCGCGCCTTCGGCCCGCACGACGACTACCTCGGCAATGCGGAGCTGGCGCGCCGCGCCGGTATCCCGCGTCCCACCGTTTCGCGGCTGACCTACACGCTGACCAGCCTGGGCTACCTGATCTATTCCGCGTCGCTCGAGAAGTACCGGCTTGGCCAGGGTGCGATGGTGCTCGGCCAGCGCTACCTCGCCGGTTCGGGCATCCGCGAGGTGGCGCAGCCGCTGATGCAGTCGCTGGCGTTCGCCACCGATTGCACGGTGGCGCTGGCCACCGCGGACCGCCACGAGATGGTCTACCTCGAGGTATGCCAGCCGCGCGGCGCGCTGGTGATGCGGCTGGCGCCGGGCTCCCGCCTGCCAACCGCCACCTCGGCCATCGGGCGGGCCTGGCTGGCCGGGCTGGGGCCCGAACGGCGCACGGCCGCGCTGGCCGACCTGGAGCGTCATTACGGTAGCCGCTGGCCTGCGGTGCGCATCAAGCTGGAGCGCGCGCTGCGCGATTACGGCAAACGCGGATTCTGTCTGGCGCACGCCGAGTGGGACCGCACCGTGAGCGGGGCGGCCGCGCCGGTGGTGCTCGAGGGCGGCGCGGAAGTGCTGGCCATGAACATCGGCGGCGCCGCCACCCGGCTCACGCCGGAAATCCTCGACGGCAACCTGGGCCCGCGCATTCGCGAACTGGCCGAGTTGCTGCAGGGGCGCCTATGGCAGGGGCAGGGCTAGCCGTGCGCTGACGCCTGCCCATCGCATCATCGCATCATTGTTTTCATCGCATTCTCGCGGCCCAAGGGCCATACATCCAGCAGGCAATACAGACAAAGCAAACAAAGGAGACAAAGATGGAGATTCGCAACAAGACCGTGGTGGTGACCGGTGCGGCCACCGGCATCGGGCGCGCGCTGGCGCTGGCGTTTGCCGCCGGCGGCGCGCGTGGGGTGGCGGTGGCCGACCTGGACGAGGCCGGCGCGCAGCAGGTCGCCGCGGAGCTGGCGCAGGCCAGCCCGGATTGCAAGGTGTTCGCGCAGCGCGTCGATGTGGCCGACGCGGCCGCGGTGCAGGCCCTGGCCGACGCAGCCACGCAGCGCTTCGGCCAGATCGATGTGTTCTGCTCCAACGCCGGCATCATCCTGCGCAAGGGCCTGGATGCCAGCGCCGAAGAGTGGCAGCGCATCTGGGAGATCAACGTCATGGCCCACATCCACGCCGCGCGCGCGGTGCTGCCGCAGATGCTTGCGCGTGGCGATGGCTACTTCGTCAATACCGTATCGGCCGCCGGCCTGCTCTCGCAGATCGGTTCGGCCCCTTATGCGGTGACCAAGCACGCCGCCATCGGCTTTGCCGAGTGGCTGTCGATCACCTACGGTGATCGTGGCATCAAGGTCAGCTGCATCTGCCCGCAGGGCGTGCAGACGCGCATGCTGTTCGGGGAGGACGGCGAACGCAAGGGTTTCCTGCAGGCAGGCTCGGTCACGCCCGAGCATGTGGCGCAGGTCACGCTGGAAGGCGTGAAGGACGAACGCTTCCTGATCCTGCCGCATCCGGAAGTGCTCGAGTATTACCAGCGCAAGGGGCAGGATTACGATCGCTGGCTAAAGGGAATGCGCCGCCTGCACGATAAAGTGATGGCGGAGTTCGGCGGCACGGTGGTGTGAGCGTGGCGTGAAGTCCGCATGACAGCAAGCTGAACCAACGCGGCCGGCAGGCGTGCGCCATGTCACGCCCGCGCCGCGGGCAATGCAGGATCAATAAGAACCATCGGGAGACTTACCATGCGCAGCAACCCTTTCGCAGCGGCCGTGCTGGCCGCCTGTGCCGTATTCGCCGTGCCTTCGGCCCAGGCCGATAATTATCCCTCCAAGCCGATCCGGATGGTGGTGGGCTTCCCCAGCGGCGGCGCGCCCGATATCCTGGCGCGGATCTTCTCGGAGAAGATTTCTCCGTCATGGGGCCAGCCGGTGGTGGTGGACAACAAGCCGGGCGCCGGCGGCAACATCGGCGCGGAAGCCGTGGCGCATGCCGCGCCGGACGGCTACACGCTGGCGCTGGGCACCGTTGGCACGCACTCCATCAACGGCTCGCTGTACAGCAAGATGCCGTATGACATGGTCAAGGATTTCGCCCCGGTAATCCTGGTCGCATCCACGCCCAACGTGCTGGTGGTCAACCCCGCGGTGCCGGCGAAGAATGTCGCCGAGCTGATTGCGCTGGCCAAGGCCAGGCCGGGAGCCCTGACCTTCGGCACGCCTGGCATCGGCACGTCGCCGCACGTGGCGGGGGAGATGTTCAATGCGCTGGCCGGAGTGAAGCTCACCCATGTGCCATACAAAGGCCGCGCCATGGCGATTCCCGATCTGCTCGGGGGCCATATCACCATGATGTTCGACAACCTGCCGTCGGCGCTGCCGGTGGTCAAGGAGGGCAAGCTGCGGGCGCTCGGCGTGACCAGCGCCAGGCGTTCTCCGTCCGCTCCGGATATTCCCACGCTTGCCGAGCAGGGGCTGCATGGCTTCGATGCCGATTCCTGGTTTGCGATCTTTGCGCCTGCCAATACGCCGAAGGACGTGATCACCAGGCTGAACGCCGAACTCAACCGGATCTACCAGTTGCCCGACGTCCAGGCCAGGCTCAAGACCCTTGGGCTGGATCCTATCCTCGGTACGCCGGAGAAACTGGCCAGCTACCAGCGGGCGGAAATCGCCAAGTGGGCGAAGGTGGTGAAGGAATCGGGGGCCAAGGCGGAGTGAGCGGCACAGGCTGATTCAGCGCTGCTTTGCTCCCTCTCTCCATGATGGGAGCGGGAGCAGGCACCGCCGGGCACCTCAATCGGCGCTGGCGCATCCTGGCGGCTTCGGCCGGCACTTCGGCACTTCGGCGCTTCGGGCTTTCTGCCCGCTTGCCGCTGCCTTTGCTCACATGTCCGCTTCCGCCTCCAGGCGTCCCTGCGTGGCCGGGCCGCTGCCGCTGCGCAGCCGGCTGAAGCTGACCAGCGCGCCCACTGTTGCCACCGTCGCGGCCACATAAAGCGCCATGCGCGCCGCGCCGCTCTGGTCGATGCTGAACAGCAGCGCCACGATGGCCGTGCCCGTGGTCTGGCCCAGCAGCCGCGTGGTGGCCTGCGCGCCACTGGCGCCGCCGCTGCGGGCGGGTGGGGTCGCGCCGATCATGGCGCGGTTGTTGGGCGACTGGAACAAGCCGAAACCCAGCCCGCACAGGGCCATGCGCCACACCACGGCAAAGCTGGAAGCGTCGGGCCCCAGCAGCGCCAGCCCTACCAGTCCGGTGCCGAGGCAGGCCAGGCCGATGCCGGCCAGGATGCTGGCCGGATAGCGGTCGGACAGGCGCCCGGACACCGGCGCCATGATGGCCACCATGAGCGGCCACGGCGTGATCAGCAGTCCGGTCTCGTGCAGCGAGCGGCCAAGCTGGTATTCCAGATAGAAGGGCAGCGCCACGAAGGACAGCATCTGCGCCATGAAGGAGCAGAACGACGTGCCCACCGCCAGCGTGAAGGCGCGGCTGGCGAAGAGGTCCACCGGCACCAGCGGCGCGGCCTTGCCGCGCTGCATGCGTACCAGCCGCCAGCCCAGCCCGGCCGCCACCGCCAGCCCGGCCGCGGCGGCGGGCCGCCAGGCGGCATGGCCCGCGCCGTCCACGCCCAGGATGAACAGGGCGAACACCACGGCCGACAGCAGCGCGCTGCGGTAGTCGAAGCCATGCGGCTGGGGCGGCGTCAGCGGCAGCGCGCTGCGCGACAGCGCGAGCGCGAAGATCGCCACCGGCACGTTGACGGCGAACAGCCAGGGCCAACTGGCGATGGACAGGATCAGTGCGCCCACGGACGGCCCCACGGCAATGGTGATGCCCACCACCAGCGCATTCAGGCCGATGCCCCGGCCGAGCTTGGTGGGCGGGTAGATAAAGCGCACCAGCGCTGTATTCACGCTCATGATCCCCGCGCCGCCCATGCCCTGCAGCACGCGCGCGGCCACCAGCACCGGCAGGCTGGGCGATAGCGCGCACAGCAGCGAGCCCAGCAGGAAGATCGCCAGGCCGGCGCGGTACACGCGCTTGTACCCAAGGATGTCGCCCAGCGAGGACAGTGGCAGCAGGCAGACCGTGACCGTGAGCTGGTAGGCGTTGGCCACCCAGATGGTGCTGGACGGATCGGCCGCCAGTTCGCGGGAAATCGAGGGCAGCGCAATGTTGGCGATCGAGCCATCGAGCACGGCCATGATGAGGCCGCAGAACACGGTGAGGATGGCCCAGGCGCGTTGGGGATGGGGTAGGCCTTGGTGTGGCTGCATGAAGGAGAGCGAGGAGCGGAGAGGCGGGAGCGTTGCTTGAGATGCTTGACGACACAATTATCGTCGCAGGCAGCGGCGCCCGCAAACGATCGGTTTGTGGTAATGCGGGGCCGGAAGTGTTGTTTTCCGGCCTCCTGCCCGCGCGGCCCGGTGGCGAAGGGCGGCTGCCGGCCAAGCGGTGGCCGGGGCGTGCATGGTGCCGCAGGCCGGGCAGAGAAATAGGGCGGAAAACCCGCCATCCTCCTCAAAACGAGCCGGCGGCCCGGCGCTATGATCCCCGGCACGATGCCCCGTGGACCAGGCCGCGAAAAGCGCCTGCCCGGGGATGCAGCGTTTTCCGGACAGCCATCCATCAGCCATGTCAACACCAACCACCGAGGGCAGCCGGCAGCCGGTCCCTGCCAGTCTGGATCCTGTCGACTGGCGCGAACTGAGGGCGCAGGGCCACAGCATGCTCGACGATATGCTGGATTATCTCCAGGATATTCGCGAACGGCCGGTCTGGCAGCCCATCCCCGACGCGGTGCGCGGGCGCTTCCGCGAGCCCTTGCCGCGCGAGGGCAGCGGACTGGACCGGGTGCATGAGACCTTCATGGACAGCATCCTGCCGTTCGCCGTCGGCAATGCGCATCCCGGTTTCATGGGCTGGGTGCATGGCGGCGGCACGCCGGTCGGGATGCTGGCGGAAATGCTCGCGGCCGGGCTCAATGCCAATCTCGGTGGCCGCGACCATGTCCCGGTCGAAGTGGAATGGCAGGTACTGCGCTGGGTGATCGAGCTGTTCGGCTTCCCGCAGGATGCCAGCGGCCTGTTCCTGACCGGCTCTTCCATGGCCAACCTGTCCGGCGTGCTGGTCGCCAGGACCCGGGCGCTCGGCAGCGGGGTGCGTTCCAGTGGCGTGGCGCAGGCATCGCGCCGGCTGACCGCCTACACCTCCGCCAGGGCGCACGGCTGCATCGCGCAGGGCATGGACCTTGCCGGCCTGGGCAAGGACAATCTGCGCTCGATTCCGGTCGACGGCCAGGGGTGCATGGACCTGGCCCGCCTTGCCGCCGCCATTGCCGCCGATCGCGCTGCCGGCTGCTCGCCATTCCTTGTGGTCGGCACCGCCGGCACCGTGGATACGGGCGCCATCGACGACCTTGCCGGGATCGCGCACATCGCCCGCCGGGAGCAACTGCATTTTCATGTCGACGGCGCCTTCGGCGCGCTCGCCATGCTGTGTCCCCAGCTTGCCGGGCGGCTAGGCGGCATCGAACAGGCGGATTCGATCGCCTTCGATTTCCACAAATGGCTGCAGGTCCCCTATGACGCCGGCTTCTTCCTGGTGCGGGACCGTCAATTGCACCTGCGCACCTTTGCCACGCACGAAGGCACCTATCTGAGCCGCGGCGAGCGCGGCATGGCGGCCGGCTCGCCCTGGCCCTGCGATTTCGGGCCGGACCTCTCGCGCGGCTTTCGCGCGCTGAAGACCTGGTTCACGATCAAGGTCTACGGTACCGAGCGGCTGGGCGGCATGATCGCCCAGACCTGCGCGCTGGCAAGCGAACTTGCCCGGCGCATCGATGCCGAGCCGGAGCTGGAGCTGCTGGCGCCGGTTTCGCTCAATATCGTCTGCTTTCGCTTCATCGGTGCCGGATTGCATGATCAGCATGCGATCGAACAGGTCAACCGCGATCTCGTCGTCGCCGTGCAGGAATCCGGTGTTGCCGCGCCGTCGTCGACCGTGCTCGACGGCCGCTTCGCGATCCGGGTAGCCCTGTTCAACCATCGCAGCACCTCGCAGGATATCGATGCCCTGCTGGGCGCCACCCTCGCTCTCGGCCGGTCGCTGAGCGCTGCGTCATCCGTTCCTGAAGCCAGCGGCTTACCACTATGAATGCCATCCACGATCCCGCGGCCATGACCCCGGCCCCGGACACCCTGATCGGCCTGCGCCACCTGCTGCGGGCAGCCCACCAGAATGAAGACCTGCGTCCCCTCGGCGCGGAACTGATCCAGCATCTGGAGTCGCATCCGGACGACGCCAATGCGCTGATGGATCTCTCGCTGGTCCTGCAACTGATCGGCGATCATGCGCTGGCCATGACCATGCAGGCCGAGGCATTGCGGGCGCGGCAGCTCTATCATCTGCCCACCCTGCGCGATGGCGCGGTCCGCCTGCGCGTGCTGGCCATCATGGTGTCGGGCGACCTGATGGCCAACACGCCGCTGGAGTGCCTGCTGGGCAACTCCGACGTGGCGCTCGACGCGCTCTATGTCACCCCGGAAAACCCGCTGCCGCAGGCCGTGCCGGAGCATGATGTGCTCTTTATCGCGGTCGGCGAATCCGACCGTACCCAGCCGGTGCTGGAGCAGCTCCGCGCGCTTGCCGCCATCTGGCCGCGCCCGGTGCTGAACCTGCCGGATCGCCTGCGGCAGCTGTCGCGCGACAGGGCCGCGTCGGTACTGGCGCCGGCGCCGGGCATCTGCATGCCGCCGACCCTGCGGGTGGAACGCGAGGTGCTGGCCGGCGTCGCCAGCCGGCAGGCAACGATCGCGTCGGTGCTGGGCGATGGGCGTTTCCCGATCATTGTCCGGCCGCTCGGTTCCCACGCCGGCAAGGGACTGGAAAAAATCGATGACGCTGCCGAGCTCGCCAGCTACCTGGCGCAGTCGGACGAGCAGGCTTTCTATGTGTCCTGTTTCATCGACTACCGGAACGCGGACGGCCTGTTCCGCAAATACCGCCTGGTCCTGATCGAAGGGCGCGCGTACGTGTGCCACGTCGGCATCTCCGAGCACTGGATGATCCACTATCTCAATGCCGGCATGGCCGAGAGCGCGGCCAAGCGGGACGAGGAGGCGGCGATCATGCGCGACTTCGATCACACCTTCGCGCTGCGCCACAAGGACGCCCTCGCGCTGATCCAGCAGCGCCTGGACCTGGACTATGTCGGCCTGGATTGCGCCGAGACGCCGGACGGCGCGTTGCTGGTATTCGAGGCGGACACGGCCATGGTCGTGCACGACATCGATCCCGTCGATCTCTTTCCCTACAAGCAGCCGCAGATGCAAAGGATCTTCGCTGCGTTCAGGACCATGCTGATCAACGCCAGCCAGAGAGACCATGCCGACCTGCCGCACGCTCCCGATGCCGCTGCCATCCACGGCTGACCTGCTGGTCAGCGGCGGCGATCACCGCATCGCGCTGGACCCTGCCACCGGCCGCAACAAGTACGGCTGCGAGCCGCTTGCCTGCGCAAGCCTGGTGCCGCTCGGCTCCTCCACGTCCTCGGGGATCTCGCCGGCGGCGTTCGCGGTGGTGGACGAACTGCGCAACCGGCTTGCCGCGGGCCTGGCGCACCAGTCCGCGCCGGCGCTTTACCGCCGCGAGATGGACCGGCTGCGCCGCGAGTTCCTGGCGCTGTGCGGCCTCGGCCATACCCTGGATCCCGGCCTGGTGTTTTCGGCATCGGGCACAGACGTGCACCTGCTGGCCGCACGGGTGGCCGCGCGCGTGACTGGCGATGAAGCGGGCAATGGCGCGCCGGCCAGGCCGCTGGTGATCCTGGCCGGCGAGGCCGAAAGCGGCAGCGGCGTGCCCGCGGCGCTCGCCGGGCAGCACTTCAGCACGTATAACGCCCTGGGCCGCGTCACCATCCCCGGCGAGTCCCTCGGCCATGCCTGCGCCAGCGATACGCGCAACGTGCCGATCCGCAATGCCGACGGCAGCCTGCGGGATGCGGACGCGGTCGACGCGGAGATCGGCGCGCTGGTCAGCCAGGCCGTGCATGAGGGCCGCCATGTGCTGCTGGTGCTGATCGATGTCTCCAAGACCGGGTGCATTGCACCGGGCATCGCGTGCGTCATGGCGCTGCAGCGCCGCTGGCCGTCGGCCGTGCAGGTGCTGGTCGATGCCTGCCAGTTCCGCATCGAGCCGGCCACCATCCAGGCTTACCTGCGCTGCGGTTTCATGGTGGCGCTGACCGGCTCCAAATTCCTGACGGGGCCATCGTTTTCCGGCGCCTTGCTGCTGCCGGAGGCGGTTGGCGGCAAGCTGCGCCAGCGCGGGGTTCCCGCGGAGCTGCGGATCTACTCCGCGCGCGAGGAGTGGCCGCAGGACTGGGCCTGCGCGCAGGCCCTGGGGTCATTCGCGAATTTTGGCCTGCTGCTGCGCTGGCAGGCGGCGGTCCATGAGCTGCGCGCGTTGCGCGCGGTGCCAGCGCAGCAGGTCGGGGGCATATTGCGGCGCTTTGCCGATGCCGTCCGGCAACGGCTGGACAGCGATCCCGCTCTTGCCGCCCTGAGCGTGCCGGTATTGGACCGCGCCGCGCTGGACAGTCCGTCGGGCTGGGACGGTATCCAGACCATCCATCCCTTCCTGCTGTACCGGTCCGCGCCGCATGGCGGCAGGGTTCCGCTCAACCGGGACGAAACGGCAGGCGTCTATCGCCGGCTGCAGGCGCCGGAGCCCGGTACCGGTGCCCCGCCGTATCAGCTTGGCCAGCCGGTGGACTGCGGTCAGCAGGCGGGCATCCCGGTCAGCGCCTTGCGGCTGTGCATGAGCGCCCGGCTGGTGGTCCAGGCCGCGCGCGGCCATGATCAGGAGATGCGCATCATCGGCCAGGCCATGTCCTGCCTGGATGCGGCTGCGGCGCTTGCGCACGGCTGCGCGCCGTCCGCAAGCCCGGCGACCGTGCTGGATGCGGCAATGTCATGATTATCCGTTGCGGCGTTGCCCAATTGCCTGGTCCGGCGTTAACGGCAGTTTGCGTCGAAGCTTTACCCCTCACCAAGCGGGGTAAATAGCCAGGCCGCACGACCGTTATGAGAAGGCGTGGGCGCAAGGGGCGGCCTCGTGCCGGCTGCCGCGTGGCTGGCGGGGGCGCTCCCGTTGGGAAGCGCCCCCGATGGCAGTCCCCGAGGCAAGGTGTTCTGCTCCGAGATCACCGCTCAGGCAACGTATTCCTATCCCTTATTCTCATGCGCCCTGAAAACCTCGACGCCCAGCCTACGATCCTGGTAGTGGATGACCTTCCGGAGAATCTTGCGATGATGACGGCGTTGCTGCAGGACCGCTACCGGGTGAAGGTCGCGACCTCCGGCGGCGACGCCGTGAGAATCGCCTCGGCCGCGCCGCCAGGCTTGATCCTGCTCGACGTGATGATGCCGGGCATCGACGGCTACGAGGTGTGCCGCCGGCTCAAGTCGGATCCGGTCACCATGGACGTGCCCGTCATCTTCCTGACTTCCCGTACCGGCGAACACGACGAGACGCGTGGATTCCAGGTGGGTGCGGTGGACTACATCATGAAGCCGATCAGTCCGCTGGTGATGCATGCCAGGATCGCCACCCATCTCACGCTCAAGAACGCCAGGGATTTCCTGCGGGACAAGTCCGCCTACCTGGAGCAGGAGGTGCAGCGGCGTACCCGCGAGATCTCCATGATCCAGGACGTCACCATCATGGCCATGGCTTCCCTGGCGGAGACGCGCGACAACGAAACGGGCAACCATCTCCGGCGCACCCAGCACTATGTGCGCCGCCTGGCGCAGTCGCTGCGGCACCACCCGCGCTTTAGCGGGATACTCGACGACGCAACCATCGACCTGCTGTTCAAGTCGGCGCCGCTCCACGATATCGGCAAGGTGGGCATCCCGGATCGCATCCTGCTCAAGCCGGGCAAGCTGACCCCCGAGGAGTTCGAGGTCATGAAGACCCACACCACGCTCGGGCGGGATGCCATTGCGCATGCCGAGGCGCAATGCGGCGCCCCTAATTCCTTCCTGCGCTTCGCGCGCGAGATCGCGCACTATCACCAGGAAAAATGGGATGGCAGCGGCTACCCCGAAGGGCTGGCGGGAGACGCGATTCCCGTGTCGGCGCGGCTGATGGCGATCGCCGATGTCTACGATGCGCTGATCAGCCGGCGGGTCTACAAGCCGCCGTTCCCGCACGCCCAGGCCGTCCGCATGATCGAGCAAGGCAGTGGCAGCCATTTCGATCCGGACATGGTCGATGCCTTCCTGGCGATTGCCGATGCGTTCCAGTCCATATCGCTGCGCTATGCCGATACCGATGCGGACTATGCGCGCGAGGCGGCACTGCTCGCCACCAACGGCTACGCCGCGGCTAACGCAGGGTGATTGCCTCGCCTGTTGCCGGATCCCGGGGCGTCCCGCGCCGGTCGGGGTCGCAGCCCGGCATCGCACGCTATGCTTACGGGCTGCTTCTGGTGGCGGTCGTCTGCCTGCTTTCCGCTGGCGTCACTTACCTGGTGTACGAGAATGATCGCGCCAGCGTGGGCACGCGGGTGGAATCGACGCTGGTGATCACCACGCGCCTGATCGAGCTGTGGAGCGGAGAACAACTGCAACGAGCCGAAACGATCGCCGCCATGAAGGAGGCGGTCGCACTGGCGCGCCCGCTGCTTGCGGGGCAAGGCCAGCCGGCGCCGGATAGCGAGGCCGCGGCGAGGTTCCAGCGCTGGGTGACGCCGCTTTACCTCAGCAACGGCTACATTGGCTTTGCCCTCGTCACGCCGGAGCTGAAGATCATTGCGGCGGAAATGCCCAGCCGGACCGGCCACAAGCTCTTGCCCGAATCTGCCCGCGCGGCCACCCGGGCATTGCAGGCCGGCAGTGCCATCTCGCCCCCCTATCCGGCCCCGCAGCTGGCCTCCGGGGCGTCGGGAGCGCCGGCGGACCTGCCGTTCCAGGCGGTATGCTCGCGCTTGTCGGATGCGGGGCATGTCATCGGGGCGCTATGCCTGCGCATCGATCCCCGTGCCATGCTGCTGGCGATCATCAGGGCCGGCCGCTTCGGGCGTACCGGTGAGCTTTACGCCATCGACGGCCAGGGCCGGCTGGTATCGCCCAGCCGGTTCGAATCCGATCTGGTCGCGCAGCACAGGCTGGCGCCGCATGCGTCGTCCATGTTCAATATCCAGGCACGGCTGCCACAGCATGACCGGGCAGCCGGCGGCAAGACCGTGCATGCCCCCCTGACACTGATCGCCGAACGGGTCCTGCGCGACCGTTCCGCGGTGCTTCACGACTATCCTGACTACCGTGGCGAGCCGGTCACCGGTGCGGGCACGTGGCTGGCCGGCATGGACATGGGCCTGATCGTGGAACAGGATATGCGCGAGGCATTCTCTCCCTACCTGTTCACCCGCAATGTGGTGGTGGCGCTGAGCGCGGTCATCGTGCTGCTGATCGGCGCCGCCAGCTGGATTCTCCGCAGGGAGGGCCGCCGCCTGGCGGAAAGCCGGGAAAGGCTGCGCGCCATGCTCGAGTACTCGCCCGCGATGATGTCCCTCAAGGACCGCCAGCATATGGTGCTTGCCATGAACCCCGCCATGCGGGCGCTGCTGGGGGCGAGCGAGGAGGACGTGCTGGGCAAGTCCGAATGGGAGTTCAGCGACAGGCCGGACGGAACCCGCGAGCGCTGGGATGTGGAGGAGCGCGTGATGTCCACCGGGAAGGCGGAGGAGCACATCTATGCCTTGCAATCCGCCCACGGCGAGCGCCATCTCCACGTGGTGCGCTTCCCCGTGCGCGACCCGTCCACCGATGCCGTGGTTGCCGTCGGCGCGGTGGGCATCGACATGACGGAGCAGGTCGAGGCCAGCCACCGCCTCAAGGCGCTGTCGCTGACGCTGGAGAAACGCGTCGACGAGCGTACCTGGGAGCTGGCCCGGGCCAACGCCGAACTGGTGGTGGCCAAGCAGGCCGCCGAGAGCGCCGCCCAGGCCAAGGCCAGCTTCCTGGCCAATATGAGCCACGAGATCCGTACCCCGATGAACGCCGTGATCGGCATGGCGCACCTGGCCTTGCGCACGCGGCTGGACGACAAGCAGCGGGGCTACCTGGAAAAGATCCAGCACTCCGGGCAGCATCTTCTCGAGATTATCGACGACATCCTGGACCTGTCCAAGATCGAAGCCGGCAAGCTTGACATCGAGCGCGTCGACTTCTCGCTGGAAAGGATGCTGCGGACCGTGAGCGACCTGGTGGCCGAGCGGGCGGCGGCCAAGCAGCTGGAGTTGATCGTCGAAGTCGCTCCGGGCGTGCCGGACTCGCTGCGCGGCGATCCGCTCCGGCTCAGGCAGATCCTGATCAACTTCGCCAATAACGCGGTGAAGTTCACCCACCGCGGCGAGATCGTCATCCGTGTCGAGCGCCGCGGCGACGACATCGCCCGGCCCCGCATACGGCTGCGTTTCGAGGTACGCGACACGGGCATCGGCATCGACGCGGCAGCGCGCTCCCGCTTGTTCCAGAGTTTCGAGCAGGCCGATGCATCGACCACCCGCCGCTACGGTGGCAGCGGCCTTGGCCTGGCCATCTGCCGCCGCCTGGTCGAGTTGATGGGAGGCACGCTGGGGGTCGAAAGCAGTGCGGGCGAGGGCAGTACCTTCTGGTTCGAGCTCGACCTGCTGCCAGGCAAGAAGCGGCCTGTTGCCGCGCCGATTGCAGCGCAGCTCGCAGGCAGCCGCCTGCTGGTCGTGGACGATCACGATTACGCGCGGCAGGTCATCGTCTCGATGCTGGCCAATTTCGGTTTCCGCGTGGATTCGGCGGCATCGGGGCGGGCCGCCCTGGCGAAGATCGCCCAGGCCGACGATGCCGCCGATCCGTACCAGGCCGTCTTCATCGACTGGCGGATGCCCGGCCTGGACGGCATCGAGACCGCCCGCCATATCGATGCCATGCGGTTGCGCCACCCGCGTCCGCGCCGGGTGATGATCACCGCCCACGGCCGCGAGGAGGTATTGCGCGAAGGCGAGCAATCCGGCTTCGATGCCACGCTGATCAAGCCGGTGAGCGCTTCCATCCTGCTGGAGGCCACGGTGCGTACCCTGGCCCCCGACAACAATGCCGCGCCGGACGAGGCGGAGCTGCGCCCGGCGCTGCCGGACGCCATGCCGCCGTTGCCGCCGGCGCGGGTGCTGCTGGTGGAGGATAACGATATCAACCGCGAGGTGGCGGTCCATCTGCTGCAGGCGGCGGGTATCCATCCGGACACGGCGGAGAATGGCGCGGTTGCGCTGACCCTGCTGCAGGCGCAATCCTACGATCTGGTCCTGATGGATGTGCAGATGCCGGTCATGGATGGCTTCGAAGCCACCGCGCGCATCCGGGACATCGAGCGGCTCAAGGACCTGCCGGTGATCGCCATGACCGCCAACGTGCTGCCGGAAGACCGCGAGCGCTGCCTGGCGGCGGGCATGAGCGACCATATCGCCAAGCCGATCAGTCCGCCGGCGTTCTACGCCACCTTGCGCCAATGGCTGGCGATCCCCGGGGGGCGGGCGCCTGTACCGCAGCCGGCTGGCCGGCCGCAGTGGATCGAAGCGCTGGCCATGTGCCCGGACCTGGACGTGAGCGGCGGCCTGGCCCGGGTCAGCGGCCGCGTGGAGATCTATCGCCAGTTGCTCGAACGCTTCGTCGTGGGCTACGCCGACATGCCGGACCGGATCGGCGAGCGGCTGGCCCAGGGCGACCGCGAGGGCGCCCATCTGCTCGCCCATTCCCTCAAGGGACTGGCCGCCAATCTTGGCGCCATGGCGGTATCCGCTGCCGCCGCTACGCTGGAAGCCGGCCTGTCGCTCGCCCCGGCATCCGGGCCCGCCGATGCCGCTTGTGCGCTTGGCGCCTTGCGTACCGCCCTGTCGCAACTGCTTGACGCGCTGCGGCTGCGCTTGCCGATGGATATCGCCGCCGCATCCGGCGCCGATCCTGCGGGCGGTCCCGGCGGCGCCGATGTGGCGTTGGCCGAGGTCCTGAAGAATCTGCGGCACCAGCTGGACGAGGGAGACAGCGCGGCCAACCAGACCTTCGCCCGGCACCGCGAACGCCTTGGCCGCGCCATGACTGCCGCCGATCTCGCACGCTTGCAGGCACAGGTGGAACGCTACGACTACCAGGGCGCGCTTGCCACGCTGGTCGATGCCGGTACCGGCGGCTGGATCTGAGTGATCCGGTGGCCTGGCCGGCGCTGCAACGGGCAATGCTCTATATTCTAGGGCCGGGGCGGCGTACGGCCGTGGCCAGGTACCAGTAACGACAAGAAACCAGTGAAGTATCCAAGGCTATGAAAACTATCTCGCAATACGTGGGCGGCTGGCTGCTTTGCGCCGCCGCCATGGCGATGCTGCCGGCTTGCGCCATCCTGCAGCCGGTGGAGCAGGGGCAAAAACTGATCGGTGCCCCGCAAAGCACCGTGCGTTCGACCTTTGGCCAGCCAACCGGCGTCTATCAGCTGGCCGACGGCGCCACGCGCTGGCTCTATTCCAAGCAGCCGATGGGCTACCAGGTGTACGCGGCGGATTTCGACGCCAGCGGTAATCTGTCGGGCTTCAGGCAAATGCTGACCAATGCGGAAATCTACCAGGCCAAGGTCGATAGCTGGACCAAGCGCGATGTGGAAGAGCACTTCGGCAAGCCGCGCGAACCGGTTCAGTTCTTTGCCCTGATGAAGCGTGAGGTGTGGTCGTATCGCTTCCGCCAGGACGGTATGCTGCCGTCTCTGTTTCATTGCTATTTCGATGGCGATGGCGTCTTGCGGCAGGTCCAGATTACGCTGGATCCGCTGGGGGGCGATTCGAACCGGTCGAAGTAAGCCGGCAAGGGGCAGGCATTTTCCAAATGAGATGGGGCGGGTTGGCCCGCGATCCTGACCCTGTATTCCATTGTTCGGTTCAGGTTGAAACGTTGCCCCGTGCCGCTCGCTCACAATGGTGGCGAGTCCCCACGGAGAGAACGCCATGCCCGCCCCGCCAACCGCGGCCAACGACACGAAAGACGCAAGCCGTCCTGCGCTGGAGTTGCTGTTGCTGCTTGCCCTGTCCACACTTTGGGGCGCGTCTTACACGTTTATCCGCCTCGGTGTCGCCACGATTCCACCGGTGACGCTGATCGCGGCAAGAACACTGATCGCCGGCGCCCTGCTGGCGGCGTGGATGGCTGCCAGGGGCATGCCGATGCCTCGCGGCGCGGCGGTCTGGCGCCGCTTCGCGGTGCAGGCCATGCTCAACAGCGTGGTGCCGTTCACCCTGATCGCCTGGGCCGAGCAGTCGGTCGATGCCGGCCTGGCGACGATCCTGAACTCCGCCTCGCCGGTCATGGCCGTTCTGGGGACGTGGCTGTTCACCCGGCACGAGCCCATCGGCGCGCGCAAGCTGTTCGGCGTGATCGCCGGGCTCGCCGGCATCTGCCTGATCGTCGGCACCAGCGCGCTGAGCGGCCTCGGGCATCAACTGGTGCCGCAGCTCGCCATCGTCGCCGCTGCGATCTGCTATGCGGGCGCGGCCATCTACGGCCGCTCGTTCAGGGACATGGCCCCGGCCGCGCCCGCGGCCGGCTCGCTGATCGTCGGGGCGGTATTGCTGGTGCCCGTGAGCCTCGCCGTCGATCGGCCCTGGACACTGCATCCGTCGATGTCGTCGCTTGCCGCGCTGCTGGCGCTCTCGGTGCTTTCGACCGCGCTGGCCTTTGTCATTTACTTCCGGCTGGTGCAGGCGCTGGGGGCCGTCGGCACTACGGCGCAGGCCTATCTGCGGGTGCCGATCGGCGTGGCGATCGGCATCGCGTTCCTTGGCGAATCGCTTGGCGCCGCGGCATGGGCTGGCCTGGCGTGCGTTGTCGTGGGCGTTGCCGCCATGACAATGCAGGGGAGCGCGCGTTGGAGATCGGCCGAGCGCGGCCGATAAGGCCGGGGAGCGGCCGTCCGGGTTGGGCATGGCCAACGGCTGTGCCGACCCAACCCGGACGTCCAGGACGAAGCAGAGCAGTTATTCGCCAACGCCGGCGCCACAATCCAGGGCACGATGCAGCCCTGGGATTTCCCACGGCTGCATCGCGGCTCAATCAGCCTTGCTGCGCAAGAAGCGCTCGATGACCGTGGTGAAATACGGCGGACACTCCTGCATCGGATAGTGCCCACAGTTCGGGATCACCAGCAATCTGGCATTCGGGTGCCATGCAAGGAATGTTCTCTTCATTGCTTCCTCGCCGAGCCCCGGATCCTTCTCACCGGCGAGGACCAGGAGCGGTGTTTCAAGCCCGCGAACATCTTCCACAAAGTTGGTCTTTGTCAGCATGTCGAGGTACCCGGGACGGCATCCGGGAGCCACCGTTTTCCTGTTTTGCCGCAGTTTTGCTTCGGCCCATTGATCCGAAAGGCCACCGGTAACAAACTTGGCCAGCCGACGGAATGCGTCGTCGTTCTCACCCGTGCTGGCAAAGAAATCCAACGCTTCTTCATTCAATGGATTGCCCGCGGCAGAGATCGGGCAGACGGCGATCGCACTCTTGATACGGGAGGGCGCATCGGCAGCGATTCGTTGCGCCGCCATGCCGGTCATCGAATGGCCGATCAGATGAAAGCGTTGCCACCCGAGCCTGTCTGCAAGTTCGAGGCAGTCCGCGGAGACCTCCTGAATGGTGTAGGCGCCGGTCAATTGCATGGATTTTCCGTACCCGCGCAGATCGACAAAGACGTAGGTGAATGCGTTGCCGTCGAGATAAGGCAGCACGGAATCGTAGCTGGTGTGGTCGCCCAGCCAGTCATGCATGACAAGCACGCATTCAGGCCCGCTGCCATGCTGCACGTAGCCCAGGCCTGTGGCCGGGTGCTGGATCGGGGGGAGATGCCGGTTCATTTCAACGTGTTCCTTTTTGGGATTGGAGAACCAAAAAGAAACGCCCTCCCGGCGGACCGGGAGGGCGTTTGAAATTGCCTCGATCATATTGGCCCCACAGTGGCGTGTCAACACCGCGACCTGATTTCGGATATGACATCGGGGGGGGGCTGGAGCGCACGCGAAGCGGATATGCGCCGGCGGCCCCCGCCGCCGGCCGCCGTTCAGAAGCCGGCCTTATGGAGGGGGCCGTCCCAGCCGTCGAGGTACTTGGGCAGTGCGTCGGCCACGTCCACCACGCGATGCCGGTAGAACAGATGCATGGCCGGCTGCAGGGCGTCCGGCAGTACGCCATCGGATGCCCGTGCGAAGAGGCTGTTGGGAACCACGGACATGCCCAGGCGATTGGTGCCGAACAGCGTCTCGCCGCACTGCCGGCAAAAATGGCGCTGGAGCTGGCGGGTTGCATGCTGGTAGGTGGCCAGTTGATCGTCGCCGCGTTCCACTGCGACGTGCGCCGGTTCCCAGGCCGTGGCGGCGAACACCGGCGTTCCATAGAAATCCCGGCAAGCCTGGCAATGGCAATTGGCTCTCGCCACGGGCTCGCCGGCAATGCGCAATTGGACCTGGCCGCACAGGCACGTCAGGGTAGAGGGGATCGGCATCGGATTTGTCTCCTGTAACTTGGATGGCGAGACGCATTCTACTTGCCCTCGCGTGACGTTGCCTGGCGGCCCGGCTCGCGCGCAGGCGTGCCGGCGGCATTACAATGCGGCAGTCGCCACCGCTGCCTGCCTGGCGCGGCGTTGCTGACAGGTGTTCCATCCACAATCCGATCCGTTGCCCGATCATCATGTACGTCCTGATTCCTGCGCTTTATGTCCTTGTCCCCCTCCGCTGACAGCCAGACCTGGTTCGATGGGCCCGCCGGCCGCATCGAAGCGCTGACGGATACCCCGGCGGGCCCCCTCAGGGGCATCGCCGTCGTCGCGCACCCGCACCCGCTGCTGGGGGGCAGCGCCGTGCACAAGATTCCGGTGGCGCTTGCCAGGATCTTCCAGGCACGCGGCTATCTCGCCGTGCGTCCGAATTTCCGGGGCGTGGGCGGCACGCAAGGCCGGCACGATGCCGGCGAGGGGGAAACCGATGACCTGCTGGCCGTTGTCCGGCACCTGAGGCAGATGCATCCGGCGCTGGCGGTGGCGCTGGCGGGATTCTCGTTTGGCGCTTATGTGCAGACACGGGTGGCGAAGCGCATGCAGGAGAACGGCGAGCCGGTCGCGTGCCTGATCCTGGCCGGCATGCCGGCGGGGCCGGTGCCCGGGGGGCGCAGCTATGACACGCCCGCGGTGCCGGCTGGTTCGCTCGTGGTGCATGGCGAGCAGGATGCCAATGTGGCGCTGCAAGCCGTGTTCGACTGGGCGCGGCCACAGGAACTGCCCGTGGTGGTGGTGCCGGGCGCGAACCACTTCTTCACCGGCAAGCTCCCGGTGTTCCAGCGCACCGTTGCGGAGTACCTCGACCGCCGGGAGCGCCCCGGCCGCGCCGCCAGCTAGGCGGCAGACCCGGGATCAGTCCATCGCCGCGTGCGCGACCGCGTCGTCGCTGACCTGCCGCGTGGGCTTGATCAGCAGGATCAGCGGTACGACCAGCAGGGTCGCGACAAACATGACCTTGAAATCGTTGAGGTAGGCAATCATCGAGGCTTGCTGGTTGATCGACTGGTTGAGCAGGGCCAGTTGCAGGCGGGAGCCGCTGGCGAGCAGCGACTGCATGGCCGGATTGAATACGCTGACATTGGCGGCCAGGTCGGCGTGCGCAACCTGCGTATTGCGCGTCATCAAGGTCTGGATAACGGAAATGCCGATACTGCTGCCGATATTGCGCATCAGGCTGTACGTGGCGGTGCCGTCCGCGCGCAGCTCCGGCGCCAGCGTGGAGAACGTCAGCGCGCTGAGCGGGACGAACACCAGCCCCAGGCCAAAGCCCTGGATAAGCCCGGGCCAGACGATATCGGAAACCGAGAGCACGACGGTGTACTGCATCATCTGCCACAGCGCAAAGGCGGAGATCAGGAAGCCGCTGAGCAGCAGCACACGCGCGTCGATCCGCTTCAGCAGCCGGCCGGCCAGCAGCATGGCCAGCATGGTGCCCGCACCGCTGGGCGCGGTCACCAGCCCGGTAGTGGCGACGGGATAGCCCATCAGGTTCTGCAGCATGGGCGGCAGCAGTGCGCGGGTCGCGTACATCACCGCGCCGATCACAAAGATAAAGCAGGCGCCGGTGGCGAAGTTCCGGTCCTTCAGCAGCGCGTAGCGGAAGAACGACCTTGGCCCGGCGGTGGCCGTGTGCGCCAGGAAGTACAGGAAAGCGAGCGCCGCCACGATGGCTTCGATGCGGATTTCCAGGGAGCCGAACCAGTCAAGCTGTTCACCCCGGTCGAGCATGGCCTGGAACGCCCCGATGGCCAGGCCGAGCGTGACAAAGCCGAAGGCATCGAACTTTACCTCATGCCTTGGCGCCCGGCTGGGCAGGAAGGTCAGCACGCCGAACAAGGCAAGCGCCCCGATCGGCACATTGATAAAGAAGACCCAGCGCCAGTTGTAGCTGTCGGTCAGCCACCCGCCCAGCGTCGGCCCCAGGATCGGGCCAACCATCACCCCCATGCCCCATACCGCCATCGCCTGCCCCTGTTTATCGCGGGGATTGATATCGAGCAGGATCGATTGCGACAGCGGCACCAGCGACGCGCCGAAAATACCCTGAAGCAGACGCGAGGCGACGATCTGGACCAGTGTCTCGGAGAGGCCGCAAAACGCAGAGGCAAGGGTAAAGCCCGCGATCGATATGGCCAGCAGGCGCTTGACGCTGAGCCGGTCCGAGAGCCAGCCGGTCAGGGGCGTGGCAATCGCTGCGGCGACGATATAAGAGGTCAGCACCCACGTGATCTCGTCCTGCGAGGCTGACAGGCTGCCTTGCATGTGCGGTAGCGCCACGTTGGCAATCGTACTGTCGAGCGTCTGCATCAGGGTCGCGGCCATGATCGAGATGGTGATCATGGGCCGGTTGAGCGACGTCGCTACACGCCCTGGTACCGCTACGGAAGACATGGATGAAACAGCCTGGTATATGATAAGCATGCTTATTATACGGGGCTGCCTGGCCATGGCAAGCCATGCCATGCACGCTGCCGGACAGGCCGCGCGGGGATCTTTGTACAATCGCGGCATGGAAACGAAACTCGAAAAGCGCTTTGGCTTCCTGGTCTCGGACGTTGGCCGGCTCTGCGGCAAGCGCTTCGACGACCTGGCGAAGTCGTCCCTCGATCTCACGCGGGCGCAGTGCCGCGTGCTTGCCTATCTGTCGCACTACGGCGAAGTGAACCAGGCCCGTCTGGCGGACCTGCTGGAGGTCGCCCCGATCTCGGCGGGGCGCCTGCTCGACCGGATGGAAGAGGGCGGCTGGATCGAGCGGCAGCCAAACCCGGAAGACCGCAGGGAACGGGTGGTACGGATGACGCCCAAGGCGGAGAATGCGCTGGACAAGGCACGCCGGGTCGGCGATGAGGTTGCCGCGGAGGCCCTGGCCGGCCTTGGCGCGCAGGAGAGGGAGCAGTTGATCGGCCTGCTCCAGCGCGTGCGCGTCAATCTGGGCACGATCGTCGATCGCTGAGCGCGCGGCACCGGTTTTTCAGGCATGCCCTAAAGTTCTCCGGGACCGGGCCGATGATCTGGTTGTCCCTCATTCAATGGATAACCTGAACATGTCGAGCATCAGCGCAGTCGCCCCGCAGGTGACGCTTTCCGGATCGGCCGCCACCGGTAAAGCGTCGCAGTCCGAGACCAATGACACCCAGGCCGGCGGCACGGCTTCAGCCCCGATCTCGACCGGCGGGGCCACGGGCGGCGGCGCGGCTGGTGGCGTTGGCGGCGGCAGTGGGAGCAGCAGTGGCAGCAGTACCGCTTCCGACACCGTCAAGGCGTTGCAGAAGCAGATTGCCACGCTGCAGAAGCAAATGGCGGAAGAGCAGCGCCAGCTTCAGTCGCTGCAAGCCAGCAATATGAGCGCCGATGCAAAAACCTCCGCCCTGGCCGCCATGCAGGCCCAGGTGGCCAGCACGGCCGCGGCGCTGCAAACCGCGACCGCCGCGCTGGCGCAGGCGCTGCAGGCTTCGGGCGGCAGCACGTCCGGCGCGCTGGTCAACACCACGGCCTGAGGACCGGAGGCTCAGAGCATTCGCTGCACCGGGCCCACGGCATCGTCCAGTTGCCGCTTCAGCAGCTGCAGCAGGCAGTACAGGCCGTAAGCTTCCTCGGCCTTCTCGCTTTGTTGTTCCGCCAGCGTCAGCACGCTGTCCAGCCCGGCGCTGACGCTTTGCAGTTCGGCGCAACTGTTGGTGATGCGCTCGTGGATGTCATGACCCAGTGCCGCGATCTGCAGGATCAGCTCCGATATGCGAGGTTGCGCATCGGCGCGGGCAGGGTGGGCCAGGCCGGCGAGTTCGGCCGTGAGGTCGTTCAGCTGGCCGAGGACGAGCAGGGATTCGGGCAGGGTGTCGCGGACGCGGAGGTTGGCAGACTCGGGACCGGCTCGGGCGATGGGACGCAATGCAAGCTCCTTGAAGAGTGGTCGGCCGCCCGTTTCGGTGTGAGGGTGGCTAGTCAAAAAGCATATCGTTAAAGAACTCGCCTGCCTTTGGGAAAAATCTGCTTTCTCATGCGCAATCGCCGAGACCGCCCCAACGCCGCCAAACCTGTTTGCGGACATGGGCTTCCCGATCGCCTCATTCGCGTCGGGCCGGCTCAGTAGCCTGGCGCGCGCCCTGGCGGCACCTGGCCGCCCCGCATCTGCGATACCACCTGTTTGGCGCCCGCGGCCATCAGGCGGGCATCGGAGCCCACCGTGACAAAGCGAAAACCCTGCTCGATCCGCCGCAGCGCGGCTTCGGGCGCGCCGTTGTGGATGCCGGCGACCACGCCATGGGCCTTGGCGCGGGCTGCGACATAGGCGATAGCCTCCGCAACGGGGGGATCCACGTCGTCGAAGGTCGGCCGGCAACCCAGCGAGAGCGACAGGTCCGACGGGCCGATATAGACCGCGTCGAGCCCTTCCACCGAGAGGATGTCGTCCAGGTTGTCGAGCCCCTGCCTGGTCTCGATCATCGCGAACGTGACGATCGTGTCATTGGCGCGCTCGGGATAGTCGGCGCCGCCGTAGAGCAAGCCGCGGATCGGCCCGAAGCTGCGCGAGCCCAGCGGCGGGTAGTGCGTGGCGGCGACAAAGCGTTGCGCGTCTTCGCGGGTATTGATCATCGGGCAGATCACGCCATAGGCGCCGGCATCGAGCACCTTCATCAGGATGCCCGGCTCGTTCCAGGGCACCCGCGCCACGGGCACGGTGTCCGTGGTGGAGATGGCCGTGAACAGGGCGAGGGCGTCCCGGTAGTCGAGCGCGCCGTGCTGCAGGTCCACCGTCAGGGAGTCCCAGCCCTGGTGAGCCATGGTCTCGGCGGCGAATGCGCTGGGGATGGACAGCCATCCGTTGACGACGGCCTGCCCGGCTGCCCACATTTTTCGAATCCGGTTCTCGCGCATGTCGACTGTCTCCTGTCTGGTCATCGTCTGGCGGCGGCGCCGGGAGCGCCTGCCGGGGGGGCCGGATCGGCCCGCCTTCTGGCAACTCTACGCGACGCTGCGAAACGCGCAATGTGCGTGGCTTGCCCGGCGGGGCGCCGATTTCCGCGGACGGGTATCTTATATGTTGTCGTACAACGTGGAGGGTATAGGCTTTGGATACATTGCGTCAAGACGGACGAGGCGAGCGCCGGCCGATCCTGAGCGGCTGCTGAATCGCCGAGTGGCGGTATCGGCCGGGAGCGCTTCTTGAAGGGCGCGTTTCAATTGCCCGTGCGATTGACGGGGCATCCCAGGATAAACGTCCCCTGGCCGGCGTCCTGCCCCGATCGGAATCGGGGCAGGACGGGACCGGTACGCCCGGGCGGCGATCAGGCCGCCGCGATGGCTGCGCTGCGCGCTGTTCGTGTTACCGCTTGCCGATCCGGAAGGCGATATCGCCGATGCCCTCGACGCCTGCCGTGACTTCATCGCCGGGTTGCAGCGCGCCGACGCCGGCGGGCGTGCCGGTGAAGATCAGGTCGCCGGGGGCGAGGGTCACGCTTTGCGAGATATAGGCAATGACATCGGCCACCGGCCAGATCAGCTCGTTCAGGTCGCCCTCCTGGCGGATCTCGCCGTTGACCTTGAGCCATATGCGGCCCTCGGCCGGATGCCCGACGCTGGTCACCGGGTGCAGCGGGCCGCACGGGCCCGAGGCGTCGAAGCTCTTGGACCAGTCCCACGGCCGGCTCATCTTCTTGGCGGTGTCTTGCAGGTCGCGCCGGGTCAGGTCCACGCCCACGCCGTAGCCCCAGACCAGGTCCAGCGCCTGCGCCGGCGTTACGTCGGCGCCACCTTTGCCGATCGCCACCACCAGTTCGATCTCGTGGTGGAGGTTTTCCGTCAGCGGCGGATAGGGCACGGTCGCTGCGGCGGCCACGACCGCATCCGCGGGCTTGGTGAAGAAGAACGGCGCTTCGCGGTCCGGGTCATTGCCCATCTCGCGGGCATGCGCGGCGTAGTTGCGGCCCACGCAGAACACGCGGCGGATGGGAAAGCGGGCGCTGCTGCCAGCCACGGCGACACTGGCTTGCGCGGCGGGCTGGATAACGAATTCGGTCATGTCTGGGCCTATCTCCATGTATTCGTGCATGCGGGGGATTACTTGGCGAAGACCTGGCTGAGGTCGCCAAATGCCTTGAATTCCAGGGCGTTGCCCGACGGGTCGAGGAAGAACATGGTCGCCTGCTCGCCGACCTGTCCCTTGAAGCGCACATGCGGCTCGATCACGAATTTCGTACCGGCGGCGCGCAGCTTGTCCGCCAGGGCTTCCCACGCTTGCATCGGCAGGATGGCACCGAAGTGCCGCACCGGCACCTCGTCGCCATCGACGGCGCTGGTCGCGCGATGGCCGCATTCTTCCGGCGCAAGGTGGGCCACCACCTGATGGCCATAGAAGTTGAAGTCGATCCAGGCCTCGGAACTGCGGCCTTCGGGGCAACCCAGCAATTCGCCATAGAAGCGGCGGGCCTCGCTCAGGTCGTTAACGGGGAATGCCAGGTGAAACAGCGGAGTTGCGTTCATGGGGCGGCTCTTTTGAGGGGCGGGATTGCAGATCGACGCCTGGTGGCGCGCGCATTGATTGTAGTCAGCAGAAGCCGTAATATGAAACGAATGATTTCTGCCCTAAGCATCGAATATTTCGATAAGCCATTCGATGAGAGGATCCGCTGGATGAACCGATAGACGATGGACGACAGTTGATTCGCTACTTCCGTACCTTCCTTGTGGCAGCGGAGACCGCTTCGTTTTCCGCTGCCGGCGCGCGGCTTGCCCTGACGCAGTCCGCCGTGAGCACCCAGATACGCCGGCTGGAGGAAGACCTGGGATGCACTTTGTTCGATCGCGCGGGCAAATCGGTCACGCTGAGCGAAGAGGGCCGCAAGCTGCTGCCGGAGGCGGTCCGTTTCGTCGAGCTCTATGCATCGATGAAGGGCCGCGCGCACGTCGCCTCCGATACCGCGCCGCTGGATCTGGGCGCGGTCTCGACCGTGCAGGCCACCCTGCTGCCCAAGGCGATGAAGCGTTTCCGCACCGGTTTTCCCAAGACCCACGTCAATATCGTTCCCGGCATGTCCACCCAGTTGCTGACCCAGGTGGATGCCCGCGAACTCGACGTGGCGGTGCTGATCAAGCCCAGGCTTGGCATTCCCCAGGAGCTGAAATGGGTGCCGCTGATGCGGGAGCGCTTTGTCGGCATCGCGCCCTCCGGATCCCCGCGCGAGCTGAAGACGCTGTTGGCGGCACTGCCCTTCATCCGCTACAACCGGCATTCCATGGGCGGCCAGCTGGTGGACCGCTATCTCCGGCGGCACCGGCTGTGGGTGGATGAGAGCATGGAACTGGACGAGCCCGCGGTCATCCTGCAGATGGTTGGCGAGGGGCTGGGCTGCGCGATCATTCCCGCCGAACTGGTGCCGCTGGGGGCAACGCCGAATGTCGAGGTGATCCCCTTGCCGGGGCAGCCGGTCTTTCGCGAGATCGGGGTGCTGGTCCGGCAGTCGGCGCTGAAGCGCGCGCCGCTGGCGGCGTTGATCGATGCGCTTGTGGCCGAAGCCGCGTGCTGGCAGCCGCAGGGCTGAGCGGCGGCGGATATCCTGACCTTTCGCGACGCCGTTCTCTTGGCGTGCCTGCCACGGTGGCAGGCACGCGCGCAAAAAAAACACCCCACGCGGGGGAAGCGCGTGGGGCGGCGAGGACTGATTTGGGGGCGCTGAAAGGGGTCGGCAGGGCCGCAATCCGCGGCTGGTTCCGACGGAGGGAATCTTAAGCAGCGGGGAGGGAGATCAAAGCGGGGAGCAGCAGGACCATTCCGGCTTTATCCCGCCTTTAGGAAAAGCAAAAGCGCGGCTTCCCGTGGCCTGGTGGGGTGGACGGCACGTGGCCGGCAGTGCCGTTGGCGGGCGGCCTGCCGGATAGCCAAAGCGCCGCCGCTCACGCGAGCGGGGGCTCGTCGCGGAGAAAGCGCGCCGGGATCGCCTCGCGCAGCGGGAACATGTGAAAGTAGGGCCGGGCTTCGGCAATGACCCGCCCGACCGACGGGCGGTTCAGCAAGCGCTCAGCGTAGGCCGAGAGATGCGTGTGGGTTTGCGGGATCGGCACCGCAATGGCCGCATAGAAGAGCGCGGGCGCGGCAGCGCAGTCGGCCAGGGTGAAACGCTCGCCCGCCGCCCAGCGCTTGTCCGCCATGTGGCGGTCGAGCATGGCGTAGGCGGCAAGCAGGGCGGCCTGCGCATCGGCGACGCCGCGCGGGTCGCGTTCCCTTTCCGTGCGCAGCCGGTCGCCCACGATCTTTTGCATCGGAAGATGCACATACAGGTCGAAGATACGGTCGCGCAGGCGCACTTCGCGGCGCTCGTCCTGCGTGCCAGGCAAGAGGGCATGCGCGCCCGGGTAGTGCTGCTCCAGGTACTCGATGATGATGGTGGATTCGGGGATCGTCTGGCCGCGCTCGTCGTCGCGCAGGACCGGCATCTTGCCGATGGGCCAAAGCTCGAGGAATGCCGAGCGGGAATCCTCGTCGCCCAGGTCGACGAGATGGGTGGCGAACGGCGCCCCGTTCTCGTAGAGCGCGATCAGCACCTTGTGACAGAACGAGGACAGCGGATGGTAGTGCAGCGTCAGAGCCATGATGTTACCTCCTTGCTTGCGTTGGATGGGGATGCGCCAGAGCGCTCCCTTGCGCATGCGTCATGCTAACCGTTCCCGGCATCGCCGCGGGCGCGCTCAGCGCATATTGCTCCCTACGTCGCCGCCACCTGCGGCGGCCGCGGGCGGGCAGCGACCGCGAAGGCGATCTGCGCCAGCCCCGCGGCCAGCCCCAGCGCCACGCCAACCTGCCAGGCCAGCGTATAGGAGCCCAGCGCATCGTAGACCAGGCCGCCGCCAAAGGCACCGGCGAAGCTGCCGATCTGGTGGCTGAAGAATGCCACGCCGCCGAGCATTGCCTGCCAGCGCAAGCCGAAGGTCTCGGCGATCCACCCGGCCACCAGCGGTGCCACGCCCAGCCACAGGAAGCCCATCACTGCCGCGAACACCAGGGTGCTGCCGGGCGTTGGCGCCGACGAGAAGTACCACGTCAGCGCCAGCGAACGGACCGTATAGATGCCGCCGAGCAGCAGAAGCTTGTTGACGCGGCCGCCGGCCCAGCCGAAGAACAGGCTGCCCAGCACATTGAAGCCGCCGATCACGCCGAGCGCCTTGGCGCTGAGCATGGGATCCATGCCGCAGATATCGAGATAGGAAGGCAAATGCGTGGTGAGGAAAACCAGCTGCATGCCGCAGACGAAATACGCGGCGCCCATGACAATGAACGGCGTGTGGCGCAAGGCCGTGCCGAGCGCCTCGCGCGCGTTCTGCTGCACGCCGCCGGGCGGCGTGGGCAGCGGCAGGCGATCCACGCGGCCCGCGAACCAGGCGGCCGGGAGCATGACCAGCGCCAGCACGATAAAGGCCGCCAGCCCCACGCGCCAGCCGTAGGATTGCGCCACCACCTGTCCGATCGGCGCCGCCACCAGCGCGCCGAGCGAACCCGCGCCCGACACGATGCCGAGCACCGTGCTGCGCAGCGCGGCCGGTACCGGCCGCGCCGCCACCGCCATGGAAATGGCGCTGCCGGTGCAAGCCATCGACGCGCCGATCGCCACGCCGGCGCCGAGCGTAACGCCCGCCATGCCGTGTGCGGTGGCCAGCAGCACCAGGCCAAGCACATAGAGCAGCGAGCCGCTCATCATCAGCGGCCGGAAGCCCGCCCGCGCGGCCCACGCGCCGGCCATCGGCTGGAGCAGGCCCCAGGCCAGGTTCTGCACGGCAATGGCAATGGTGAAGTCGGACACCGAGATGCCGATGTCCCTGGTCAGCGGGGGCATGAAGATGCCGAGGCTCTGCCGCAGGCCCATGGCCAGGCTCAGCATGACGGAGGCGCCGAGCAGGATCGGCAGGACGGGGCGGAGATCGGTCAGGCGGGGAGGCACGGGGGATGTCTCGTTCTGTATTGTTGTTCTTGTCTTGTCTTGTCTTGTGCTTGTCTTGTTCTTGTTCTTGTTCTTGTTCTTGTTTTAATCCTGTGTATCGGTGCGCAGGACAGGCCGATGGCTCGATGGAGCCTATGTCCGATCCAATCCGATGTCAATTTGGCTGTAGCGAAGACGGGCTTCGGCCGGGCAATCGCATCGCCCTTCCTGGCCGCTAGGCCTGCTTCTCCCAAAGCCCATCCATCATCACCGGGTAAGCCACCGGCCTGAAGGCAGTGAACCGGATGTCCCGCACATGGGTGAAGCTCGACCAGAGCATCCGCGTCCCCTTCAGCCAGCGCGAGCCTTTCACGCGGGCTTCGATTTGCTGCAACTCGGCCTGCGTTGCCGGGCGTAACGGACCCACGGTGCCATAGAGACGCACGCCCGGAGGCTGGCGAAAGCGGCCGGCCAGCAGCGAGCGAAACCAGAAGCCCTTGCCGGAGTCGACTGCCATCAGGCAGACCCGGTCGCTATGCGCGAGGTTGGCGGCCAGCGTGCTGGTGTAGCGGTCGAAGAAGAAGGCGGTCTGGTCCGCGCGCGGGAAGACCGTGCCGATGGGGGTGACCGTGGGCATGCCGTCCGCTCCCACGCTGGCCAGCGCGCAGTACAGGGAGGATCGCTGTCCGCGCTCGATGACGTCGCGGATGGTAGGCCATGCATCGGCAAGGGAGGAGGGCTGCATATCGGGATCCGTCGGGCACGATCGGGCTGACCGCGGCGACCATCTTATCGCGGGTGTCTCCTTTGTGGCGCGCTGCCCAGGCACGGCCAGCTTGCCGGCGGTCCGCGCACGGGAGCGGGCCTGGCGTTCCCATTGCCATGCCTGTTTGCCGGTCCGGAGGGCATCGCGCCGCGGACATTCCCCAGCAGCGCAAGGCACGGCAACGCGCGTATCCTCTGGCGATAGCCTACTTTCCCGCACTGCCATGTCGAAAGTCTGCAAAGCTGCCATCCCGCTCGGCGCGGCCTCGCTCGCGGCGTTCGCGCTGGGTGGCTGCGTCTCGCACTACCGGGTCGAGACCGGCACGCCCGCTGCCCGCGTGCGGCTGGTGACCAATACCGATGACAACACCACTTTCAGCGTGGTGGATGCGGACCAGTGCCCCAGGCCGCCCAAGCCTGCCCTGCTGGCTGCGACGGGGCGGCAGATGACGGCGCTGGGCAAGGAAGCGGACCTGGGGATGTCGGGGCAGTCGCCCGAGCCTCCCAGCCGCACGCGCGAGCGGTGGCTGGTGGCCAGCCACCGTATCTACCTCACTGCCGCGGCGGTTTCGGCTGCCGGCGATCAGCCCTATCGATGCGCGATCGGGGTGTCTTTCGTGCCGCTGCCGGGCTGGCAGTACGAGCTCCGCTACCTGCGCAATGCCGCCGCAAAGCATTGCGCGGGGCAGGTGCTGCGCCTGGTGCAGGGGGAAGCGGGCACGATCGTGCGCGTGCCCGATCCTACGCAACAGGTCTTCCGCGGGTTTGAGGCGGACGCCGTCTGCGCGGCGCAGTGAGGCTCGCGCGCCAGCGCTAGGGCCGACCGGCGCTGGCACCCGGCATGAGACCGGCGTAGGGCGCATCGGTCAGCGTGCGCAGGAAGGCCACGATATCGTCGATCTCGCTTTCCGTCAGTGCCGGCGCCAGCCCCGGCCGCCGGTTCATCGGCGTCGAGTTGACATTGATATTGCCCCGGTAGGCCGCCGGCACGTCATCGAACGTCTTGCCGCCGCGATACCACTTGCCCGGGTCGGTGGAGCGCGTGTTGTAGAACGCCACCGCATCGCGCAGCGTGGTGAACACGCCGTTGTGCATGAAACTCTGCCTTACCGCGACATTGCGCAGCCCGGGCGTGCGGATGTAGCCGCACCATTGCGCCGGCTCGGGCCAGCGCAGGCGGCGGGCGGTATCGCACAAGCCGTTGTCGAAATGCCTGGGGTCGCGGTTGGCGGCCAGGGCACGGTTGCGGGGCACGGCGATGGCGTCATAGCCAAAATCCGTGAAGAGCGAGCGCTCGGGCCGGCTGGCGGTGTCCGACAGCGTGTGGCAGCTCATGCAGTTGCCCTTGTCCGGATTCTTGAACAAGGCCAGGCCGCGCGTTTCCGCCGTCGAAAGCGGCGTGCGGCGGCGCAGGTAGTCGTCGAAACGGGAACGGAAGGGCGCCATCTCGTCGCTCTGCAGATAGGCCTCCAGGGCCTTGCCAAGCGCCAGCACCATCTGCTCGGGATCGGTCCGCACGGCGGGACCGAAGCGCGCCGCCAGCGCGGGGGCCAGCTCGGTACCGTCGACCTTGCGCAGCAGGCTGGCAGGGGTGCCGTTGTTCATCTCGTTCGGGTCGAACAAGGGACCGCGCGCCTGCTCGGCCAGGGTGTCGGCGCGGCCGTCGGCGAACAGGCCACCGAAGGGCGAGGGATAGGGCGCGTCATCGTCCTGGTAGAAGTGCCGGCGCGGCACGTAGCGCACGTACAGCAGCGAGGGCGCATTGCGCAGGCTGAATCGCCCGGGCCGGCTGCCCTCGGGCACGTGCGGGCCGGCCAGCGATGCGGGTGACAGCGTTGGCGCGAAGGCGCGCGCCGGGTCGTGGCAGCCGGCGCAGGACATGCCGCGCGGCTCGGACAGGCGCGTATCGAAGAAGATGCGCTTGCCCAGCGCGGCCAGTGCCGCATCGGGGCGGAATACGGCGGTGGCGGGGTCTACCTTGACGGCGGCGTTCGGGGTGCCGTTGCCGACGATGTTCACCACGCCCGCCGGGGGAGCGCCGGGCATCAGCACCACGCCGGCCGGGACCGCCGCCAGGGCGGCGGTCCCGGCGCAAACGAGAACGGCGGCGGCGGCGAACCCGCCCGCCACCGCCGCCATCGCGGTACCTGGAGCCCGCCGCACGGCAGGCCCCGCCGCCGGGGAGGCGGCGCGCATGGCCAAGGTCACGGCGTCAGGAGGCCCGTCTTGTCGCAGCTCAGCGTGTTGCCGGTCTGCACGCAGGTGGCGATCAGCTTGCCGGCCGTGCTGTAAGCCTTGAAGGTCCAGCCGGTGGCGGGCGATGCGTTGCGCTCCATCATCACGAAGCCGAAGCTGTTGAAGTGGCTGATCTTGTCGATGACGGTGCCGGGTGCGGGAACCATGCCGGCCGGCAGCGGATCGGGCAGCGCAACGTCCAGGTTGTCGCCGCCGTTGCCGGAGACAATGGTGGCCGGGTGGCCGGAGGCGAAGTTGATGGCCTGGAAGTCATGCACGTGGCCGTGCAGCGCGACTTGCACGCCGGGCGGATAGTAGGCCTTGGCATTGAGGTTGTCCATGACCGATCGTAGCGCCAGGTTGCCCGGGGCGGGGGTGCTGCCCGCGGCCGGCGCGAAGGCCAGGATGGGGTGGTGATTGATGAAGATGCTGGTGCTCATGCCGGGCTTGCTGGCCAGCCAGCCTACCGTCTGGAATTGCTTCTGGTAGGCCAGGAACTGCGCGTCAGTGGCTTGCAGCGCCGTGGCGCCGGCCTTGGCCGAGTCGAACACGATGACCTGCGAGCCGGTGCCCAGTGCTACCGCATAGGGCTCGGTGTAGTTGGCGATGGCGTCGTTGGCGGGGTTGTCGCACGAACTCGTACTCGCGTAAGGGCGCGGATCGAGGAAGCGGAACCAGCCCTGGCCCGCGCGCGCGCATTCTTCGTGATTGCCGCGCACCACCACCCACGGCGCCTTGGCCAGCAGCGGAGCGGCGGGCTTGAAGAGGTCGGCCTGCCAGGCGTCCCAGCCATAGCCCCACGGGCTGCCCTGGCAGCCGGCGATATCCGGCGGGCACAGGTTTTCGCGGTAATGGTAGTCACCGATATGCAGCACCAGGTCGGGGTTCATGCCGGCGGCGGTGGCGGCAAGCGAGGCGAACGGCCAGGCCGTGGTGTCGCTGCAGGGCTGGTAGGCGTTGCCCGATTTCTTCAGGCGGCAGCCGGTATCGGCCAGCACCAGCACGCGTTGCGGCTGGGCCTTGGGCAGCGGCAGCGTTTGGCCGGCTACGCTGGCCTGCGCGGCGCCAGCCGGCAAGGTGGCTTCACATACCGAGACCGGAAATGCCGATGGCTTGGAATCGGACGGATCGCTGGCGGTGGTGCGCAGCGGCACCGTGCCGGCGCCCACGCGCAGCGCCATGCGCTGCTGCACGCCGTCCACGGTGAGCAACGGGCAAACGGAGTTGGACGGCAGCGCGCTGCCGGCGGCGGCGGTCGGTGCGGCATAGCTGGTGACTACGCGGGCGATGGCCTGGTTGCTGTCGCCGATCTCCACCCATGCGGTCTGGATGTTGGCGCTGGCGCTGGCGGCGTCGCCGGCCGGCGCCGCAGTCGTGTCGGTGCTGTCGCTGCCGCAGCCATGCAGTACGGCCGCGGTGCCCAGCATGGCCAGGATGGCGCCGATACCGAGGCGTGCCGCCGGTCCGGCGTGCCGCTTCGCTTTGTGGTTGCCCATTGTTGTTTCTCCCTGTTGGCGGGCAGGAATATACGGATGGGATGTTTCCACGAGATGACGATTATGTGTCACTTTGGCATGGCGCGGGTGGCGCGTGGCGCGCCCCGCATGGCTTCCGCCGCCGCCAGTTGCAGCTCGCGCGGCAATGCGGTGATGGCCGCGAGGAAGAAACGGCGCTCCGCCGGCCGCAGCTTGCCCAGCAGCCCTGCCAGGCGTTCCACCGTGGCAAACGCGGCGGGTGTGGCGCCGCGCTCGAAGGTGTGGAACCAGCTGGCTTCCAGCAGCAGGTTGGCGAGTTGCAGGGCGCCATAGTGCACGTGGCCGGCATCGTGCTCTTCCAGCGCGAAACCGGCCAGCGACGACCAGCTGATAAAACCCTTGGCGCGGGCAAAGGGCGCGTGGAAGGGGCGCAGCGCGTCCACCGCTTCGTCCAGCGCCAGCGGCCGCTGCTTGCGGAAGGCCTTGAGCGTGCCGCAGCCGGCTGGCGTGCAGTTGCCGCGCGCGATGCGCAGCAGGAAGATGATGTTCCATGCCGAGCCGCCCCCTACGCCGAAGCGGTCGCAGATCCATTCCGACAAGCCAAGCCAGCGTACCGCCTGACGCTGCACCTGGCCCTCGGACCAGGCGCGCGCGGGGTCGATCAGGGCGTGGCTCCAGAACAGCCACAGGCACAGGCCCAGGTTGGCCGCGACGTGCTGCGCGGCATCGACGGAGTCCGCCTCGTAAGCGGCCTGCAGGGCGCCGGAGAAGCCTTCCACGGCGGCTTCGGCGGCCCGTCGGGCTGCCTCCGGCTGCATGGCCATGTCGCGGATCGCCACGCTCTTGTGGATCAGCGCGCCCAGGTTGAGGGTTTCGAAGCGCACGCGCGGGTTGTAGCGCACCACTGGCTGCAGCGCGGGATCGGCAGCGAGGCTTTCCAGCTCGGCCTGCGCGGCTTCCATCTGGTTGGCGGCATAGCGCTCCCAGGCGCGCACCACCCGTGCCATCGCGCCGAAGGTGGGCAGGGCGGTATCCACGGTGCCGGTGCCGACGATGCGGCCGAAGCGCTTCAGCGCCGCGCGGCTGCGTGCCAGGTCGTCGCTGCGCCGCCAGGCCAGGCTTTCCTTTAGCAGGGCGAACGCATGCTGGAAATCGTCGGTGGCGCAGCGCTGCGCGGCGTGCAGGGCGTCCGCCACGCCGTTGCTGGCCGCGCCGCCCACGCCGTCCTGCATGCCGCGCATGGCCTGGGTCAGGTGGCTCCAGTAACGGATGTCCCGCATGGCGTAAGCCACCCCGGGGCTGGCGTGGCGCTGACGATCTGCCGTGTGTGCCGAGGCGTTTTTCGCGAGGCGTTCCGCGCCGCGTTTCGTGGCAGGGCTGGCGGCGGCTCCGGCCATGCCTCCGGCACCCGGCGCGGGCAGGCCGGCGAAGCGCGCCAGCGCCTCGTCGCCGACACGGCGTCCGCCGATGGTGAAGCGTATCCGCTTGCAGGCCGCCGGCGCGATCCAGAATGGGCCACGGCTGCGGCCCGCCGGGTTCAGCCAGGCCGGCGCCAGGGTGCGATCCGGTCCCCAGCCCACGGGCAGTTCCCAGCGCGCGAAATCCGCGAAGGCGCGCGAGACCAGCATGCGGATATTGGCGGTATCGGGGAAGCGGGTCTGCAAACGCACCGCCGGCAGGCCGGCTTCGCCGCTGCGCGTGGCCAGGCAGACGGCGGCGAGCAACCACAGGCTCTGGTAGCGCGCCGGCTCGCCATTGACGCTATAGGGGGCGGACAACTCGATGGTGAGCGAGGGCTGGCGCATGCGTTTGGGCTGGACAGGGCGGGGTGGCGTGTCGCGGAAGATACCATCAAGGGTGCGGTGAAGGTGCGGTGAAGGTGCTGTGTTACGCAGGTTACGGCTGGCGGGCTTGGCGCCGGGCCGCCGCGCTCCTATGCTCCGCTTCGTCTGCCAGGCCTGGCCAGCAATCCCGTCCGCTCCTGCCCATGGTGCGCGCCCCGGCGCGTCACCGGCAGGGCGGGCCCGTCCCCCTTTGCAGCGACGGCTGCATCCGGGGGCACCCATAGCTACCAAGAATGATGGAGATAATCTTGAAGCGAATCGCAATCTTCGCCGCAGCGTGCGCGGCGCTATCCGTCCCGGCGGCCCGTGCGGAAGTCGTGGTGTGCACGGTGTTGGCCGACGCCGCCAGCGGCAAGCTCCTGAAACAGGAAGGTGCCTGCGGCAAACGCGTGACCGCGGCATCGACGTTCAAGGTCCCGATCAGCCTGATGGGCTTCGATTCCGGGCTTCTGGTGGATGAACACGCGCCGGCGCTGCCGTTTCGCGACGCGTATCGGGAGAGCGACCCCGCCAAGCGCGTCACCACGGATCCGCAAGGCTGGATGAAGAACTCGGTCGTCTGGTACTCGCAGCAATTGACGCAACGGCTTGGCGAGGCGCGCTTCCGCCACTATGTGAGCGAGTTTCAATACGGCAACGGCGACGTTTCCGGAGATCCCGGCAAGCACAACGGGTTGACGCGCGCATGGCTCGGCTCATCGCTGAAGATCTCCCCGCTGGAGCAGATTGCCTTCCTGGAAAAGGTGGTGAATCGCAAGCTGCCCGTCAGCGCGCATGCCTATGACATGACCGGCCGCATCACGGCGATCGGCATGCTGCCGAACGGCTGGGCCGTTCACGGCAAGACGGGCACCGGCGCGCCGACACTGGCCAATGGGTCCGGTGACTGGAGCCGCTCGTATGGCTGGTTTGTCGGCTGGGCGGAAAAGGATGGCCGGAACGTGGTCTTTGCCCGCCTGATCCAGGATGAGCGGAAAGAGTCCACCTACGCCGGGCCGCGCGCTCGCGAGGCCTTCCTGAAGGCGTTGCCGGGGATGCTGGACTCGCTCTGACCTCAGGCCGGGCTGGCGGCGGCAAAGGTCAGGCCGAACTTGCCAAGGTACTTGGCCAGCCGGTCGCTGTCGTTGCTGTTGCGCTTGCCCAGGCGCGACACCGCGAACAGCGCGCGGCCGGCCTCGGCCTGGCTCCGGCTGCGGCGGCACACGGCCAGCACGTAGTCGAGCTGGACCAGGTCGAAGGGATCCGTGGCGGCCAGCACGGCGGGGTCGAGCAGCGCTTGCGCCTGGCCCTGGCCGCACGCGTCCTGGTTGTAGTTGGCGTCCGGCGCGCCGCCGTCCTGCCATGACTCGCCCAGTCGCGCGATTTCCGCGGCCACCGCGCCGGTGTCGATGCGGCCGCTGTCGGCCAGCGTCATCATGCGCGTGACCGAGGCCGCGAGATCGCGGAAATTGCCGCGCCAGCAGGCCTGCGGCGAAACCGCGAAATCCAGCCAGGCCTGGCGCGCTTCCTTGTTGAAGCGCACCTGGCTGCCGAGTTCGCGCGCCTGGCGCGCCAGCTCGTAGTCCAGGTTGGGCTCGACGTCTTCGGGGCGCTCTGCCAATCCCGGCAGGCGGTAGGTCCACAAGTTGATGCGCGCGAACAGGTCCTCGCGGAAGCGCCCCGCGCGGACTTCCGCGCGCAGGTCGCGGTTGGTGCCGGCAATCAGCTGGAAATCGCTCTGCACCTCCTTGTCGCCGCCCACCGGATAGAAGCGCTTTTCTTCGATGGCCTTGAGCAGCATGGCCTGCTCGTCCAGCCCCAGTTCGCCGATCTCGTCCAGGAACAGCAGCCCCTGGTGGGCCGAGCGCAGCCAGCCGGTGCGTTCGCCCTGCGCGCCGGTGAAGGCGCCCTTGACGTGGCCGAACAAGGCCGACATGGCGCCGTCGCCGCGGATGGTGGCGCAATTCACCTCGACAAAGCCGCCGCTGAGCTGGTGGCGGCCCTTTTTCAGCTCGAACACCCGCCGTGCCAGGAAGGACTTGCCGGCGCCGGTGGGGCCGGTCAGCAGCACCGGCGCGCGCGAGCGCAGCACCACGCGCTCGATCTCGTCGATCATCCGGTTGAAGGCGGGATTGCGGGTGGCAATGCCGGACTTGAGCAGGGACACCGCGTCCTGCTGCTCGCGCGAGAAGCGTGCCGCCAGCTGGTCGTAGCGGGAGAGATCGAGGTCGATGGCGGCGTAGCTGCCCGGCTGGCCGCTTTCCTGCCGGTATGGCGGCGAGGTCTGCAGCAGGCAGGCCGGCAGGTAGCGCGCCTCGGTCAGCAGGAACAGGCAGATCTGCGCCACGTGCGTGCCGGTGGTGATGTGGACC
This sequence comes from Cupriavidus sp. 96C5-1, assembly GCF_057798855.1. Taxonomy (NCBI): domain Bacteria; kingdom Pseudomonadati; phylum Pseudomonadota; class Betaproteobacteria; order Burkholderiales; family Burkholderiaceae; genus Cupriavidus; species Cupriavidus sp. 96C5-1. The sequence goes on from NZ_JBYOJU010000006.1 coordinate 122,842, forward strand.
CAGTATTCCTCCTGCTCGGTATCGAAGCGATAGCCGCGCGCGAACTCGTGCAGCGAGGCATAGACCTCGCTGAAGTCCCACGGATCTTCCAGGGCCAGCAGATGGAGCCTGACTTCGGTCTCCGGCGAGACCTTGGCGATATCGGCCGCGACCTGCTCGGCCAGCGCCTGGTGGCGGCCGGTATGGAGCAGCTCGAAGCGATCCACCAGCAGGTCTTCATGCTGGCACAGCGCCACCGTGGGACGCCATTTCTCCCAGCGCGCCGAACCCTTGCCGCGATCGAGCTGGGTGCCGATGAAGCCGATGACGACTTTTTTCATGCTCTTCGTATTTATATAAACATATATAAATTTATATAAATAGCGCCAATCGCGCAAGCCGAAAAATCTGGCTGCATCACGTCGATTTCCAACAAAATCATTAAAAATCAATGGCTTGTGTTTTATTTCAGGCATTGGGCGCCGGCCTGGCACACGGCTTGCGAAATAGAGACCATCAAACACGGTGCCGCGCCGGGCCGGAAGCAAGAAGCAGAAGGCAATACGGCGCGCACCGGTCAACGAACTGGTCTCCACGGAGAATGCAAATGGCGAATACCAATCTGTTCCAAGGCCTGCGCGGCCGCTTCCTGCCACCGGCGGACACGATCAACGAAGCGGGCGGCCCGGCCTATGCCCTGGGGCGCGAGCACAGCCTGGCCCAATACGCGGCGACCGGCTGCCTGAACGGCACCTTCTACGCCAGCGCCGAAGTGCAGCTCGACGCCGTGCTGGCGCTGTGCGAAGACGTGGACCCGGCCTTTATCGCCCGGACCGCCGTGTATTGCCGCGAACGCGGCTATATGAAGGACATGCCGGCCCTGCTGGTGGCGGCGCTGACCCTGCGCGGCCCGGAGCACCTGCCGGCGGTGTTTGGCCGCGTCATCGACAACGGCAAGATGCTGCGCAATGTGGTGCAGATACTGCGCAGCGGCGCGGTGGGCCGGAAATCCCTGGGCACGCGGCCGAAGAGGCTGGTGCAGCAGTGGCTCAACGGCGCCGGCGAGCGTGCGCTGCTGGCCGCATCGGTGGGCACGCGGCCGTCGCTGGCCGATGTGGTGAAGATGGTGCACCCGAAGCCCGCCGAAGCCTGGCGTGCCGCCTTTTTTGCCTGGCTGATCGGCAAGCCGTATGATCCGGCCGCGCTGCCGCCGATCACGCAGGCCTACGAGGCTTACAAGCAGGCGCGCGCCGAAGGCCGGCAGGCGCCGGTGCCGGAGGTGCCGTTCCAGATGCTGGCCTCGCTGGACCTGGATGCCCAGGCCTGGGCCGAAGTGGCGCGGCAGGGCGGCTGGCAGATGGTGCGCATGAACCTGAACACCTTTGCGCGTCACGGCGTGTTCGCTTTGCCTGGCATGGCGGAGGACATCGCGGCAAAGCTGCGCGATCCCGCCGCGATTGCACGGGCCCGGGTGTTCCCGTACCAGTTGCTGGCCGCCTGCCAGGCGGCCGGCGACGAGCTGCCGGCAGTGGTGCGGGACGCCTTGCAGGACGCACTGGAGCTGGCGCTGGCCAACGTGCCGCAGGTGGAGGGGCGCATGGTGGTCTGCCCGGACGTTTCGGGCTCCATGCACTCGCCGGTGACCGGTTACCGGGCTGGCGCCAGCAGCGCGGTGCGCTGCGTGGATGCGGCGGCGCTGGTGGCCGCCACCTTCCTGCGCAAGCAGCCGGATACCGTGGTGGTGCCGTTCAAGGAAGACGTGGTGACGCTGAAGCTGAACCCGCGCGACACGGTGATGACCAATGCGCAGAAGATGGCGGCGATCGGTGCCGGCGGCACCGACTGCAGCGCGCCGCTGGCCTGGCTGAACCATCGCCGGGTGAGCGCCGAGCTGGTGATGCTGGTGTCGGACAACCAGTCGTGGATGGATGCCCGCCACGGCGCCACGCAAACGTTGCGCGAGTGGGAGCGTTTCAAGAGCCGCAATCCCAAGGCTCGGCTGGTGTGCCTGGATATGCAGCCTTACGCCCGCAGCCAGGCGCCGGAGCGGGACGACATCCTGAACATCGGGGGCTTCTCCGACTCGGTGTTCCAGGTCGTCGCCGCCTTTGCCGCCGGGCAGCTGCAGGCCGGGCACTGGGTGGGAGAGATCTCGGCGGTGACGCTGTGATGTGTCGAAGCGAGGTCGAAGCGAGGTCGAAGTGACGTTGAAGCAAGGCTGAAGTGACGTTGAGCTGAAGTCGCAGCTTGCGAAGTTCGGCGGTGGCTGGCGAATGCCGGACAGACTACATCCAGGTTACGTCTGTCCTGACCCTTGTCGCCGGTTGCCGCCACCCGAGCCGGCATACCCCAAGCGTCCCCCACGGCGCCTGCGGTATGCGGACTTGCCACGAATGCCGGCCTGGATTACATCTGGTGATTGCCGGTTCGAATCCGGCCGCTGCCGCAAGGCGGCGTTTATCCGGGCGATCCTTGTCGTGGCGATGCCGCATTCTTTTATGTTGACGGGCGAATGCCTGTGGAACTACATCACTATTAATGAGGAGGCAGCGGGTTCGACTCCCGCCGCTGTGCCGGTGTTCCGGGCAGCGTAGCTCAACGGTAGAGCACCGGTTCCACAAATCCTTGTCGCCCACTTTATCGGTATCTTGCCGGCGGTTGCCGGTGCTGTTCCGCCCTCAGGGCATAGAGAGAAGACGAGATGAACACCAAGGAGCACTACGAAGTATTCCAATCCGGCAAGGGCCGTCCGGTCAAGATGTGGACCCATGGCGTGCCGGTCGAGGCCGAGGCGCGCGCGCAGCTCGCCAACACCGCGCAGATGCCCTTTATCTTCAGGCACCTGGCTGTGATGCCGGACGTGCACCTGGGCAAGGGTTCCACCATCGGTTCGGTGATCCCGACGCGCGGCGCCATCATCCCTGCGGCGGTGGGCGTGGATATCGGCTGCGGCATGATTGCCGTCAAGACCACGCTGTGTGCCAGCGACCTGCCCGACAACCTGGGCCCGCTGCGCAGCGCGATCGAGCGCGCGGTGCCGCACGGCCGCTCGAATAACCGCGGCGGGCGCGACAAGGGCGCCTGGGGCGATGTGCCGGCCACGGTGGATGCGGGCTGGGCGGCGCTGGCCGGCGGTTTCGCGCGGATCACCGGGAAGTACCCGAAACTGACGCGCACCAACAACCGCAATCACCTGGGTACGCTGGGTACCGGCAACCACTTCATCGAGGTCTGCCTGGACGAGAACCAGTCGGTCTGGTTCATGCTGCACTCGGGTTCGCGCGGGGTGGGCAATGCCATCGGCAATACCTTTATCGAGCTGGCGCAGGCGGATATGCGCCGCCATTTCATCAACCTGCCCGACCGCGATCTGGCCTACCTGGTGGAAGGCAGCGAGCACTATGAGGACTATGTGTTCGCGGTGGAGTGGGCGCAGCAATATGCACGGCGCAACCGCGAGTTGATGATGGCCAACGTGCTGGACGCCGCGCGCGCCGTGATCGGCAAGCCGTTCGGCACGGAGATGGAGGCGGTCAACTGCCACCACAACTACGTGCAGAAGGAGCGCCACTTCGGCGAGGACGTGCTGGTGACGCGCAAGGGCGCGGTAAGCGCCCAGGCCGGCGAGCTGGGCATCATTCCCGGCTCGATGGGGGCCCGCTCCTACATCGTGCGCGGCAAGGGCAATGAAGAGTCCTTCTGCTCCTGCAGCCACGGCGCGGGCCGTACCATGAGCCGGACCGAAGCCAGGCGCCGGTTCTCGGTCGACGACCAGCAGCGGGCCACGGCGGGCGTCGAATGCCGCAAGGATGCCGAGGTGATCGATGAGATCCCGATGGCCTACAAGGACATCGATGCCGTGATGGCTGCGCAGTCCGACCTGGTCGAGATCGTCCACACGCTCAAGCAGGTGGTGTGCGTGAAGGGCTGATGGAAGGGCGCCCCGGGGTACGCCCGGTGGCACCCCTTCCGTCCAGGCCGCGCCGGGATGGCGGCAGGGAAAAAGCGAATAAAACGAATAAAAACGAATAAGACGAGTCATGGCAATGATTGAAATCGACGGCTCCTACGGCGAGGGCGGCGGGCAGATCCTGCGCACCGCGCTGTCGCTGGCCATGGTGACCGGCACGCCGGTGCGCATCGCCAATGTGCGCGCGCGGCGCAGCAAGCCCGGGCTGATGCGCCAGCACCTGACCGCCGTGGTCGCGGCGCAGGCGATCAGCGGCGCCCGCACCGAGGGCGCGGCGATCGGCTCGACCACGCTGACCTTCGAGCCCGGCCCGGTGCGCGCCGGCAACTATGACTTTGCCATCGGCACCGCCGGCAGTTGCACGCTGGTGTTGCAGACGCTGTTGCCGGCACTGTGGAGCGTGGCCGGCAACCATGGCTTCACCCTGGCGCTGTCGGGCGGCACCCATAATCCCATGGCGCCGTCGGCGACCTTCCTGCGCGACGCCTGGCTGCCGCTGATGGCGCGCATGGGCGCGGTGGCCGGCCTCGCGCTGCGCCGCCACGGCTTCTATCCCGCGGGTGGCGGCGAGCTGACGTTAAGCGGCCGCACCGGCGCGGCCTGGCAGCCCCTGGCGCTGGAGGCGCGCGGCGCGCCCGGCCTGGCCGAAGCGCACGCGCTGATTGCCGGCGTGCCGCACCACGTGGCGCGGAGCGAACTGGACCTGGTGGGCGAGCGGATGGGCTGGGAGGCCGGCCAGTTGCACGTCGGCGGGCTGCGCCATGAGGAAGGGCCGGGCAACGCGGTGTTGCTGACCTTGCCGTTCGAGCATGTCACCGAGGTGTTCTGCGAGTACGGCGAGAAGGGCCGTTCGGCCGAGAGCGTGGCTGGCGCGGCCTGCCGCCAGGCGCGCGCCTACCTTGCCGGTACGGGGGCGGTGGGGCCGCACCTGGCCGACCAGCTGCTGCTGCCGATGGCCCTGGCCGGCGGCGGCAGCTTCACCGTCGATGAGGTCACCGGCCACCTGCGCAGCAATGCCGAGGTGATTCGCAAGTTCCTGCCGGTGGATATCGAGTTCGAGCCGCTGGGGACGTGCACGCGCGTGGCGGTGGGCTGATTTATCGCCTGCGTTGTCAATGGCGGAGATCCAACACCCGCGCAGTCCTGCTCTGTCAATTGCGCGGGCTGTGGCGGCATACTAGCCGGCATGGCATCGCGCCATGCGGCTTCTTATCATGCCGCGCTTTCCCGGTTCCATGTTGTCGCGCCGCTGCCCAGGAGCCAGGAGGGGCTGGGGAAAAGCCGCGCGATGCGAAATGGATGGAAGTGAGGTGCCACGGGTTCTGGCAACGTCAACAGAGGATGGAAATCGGATGGGATATCTGGCAAAGCAGTCTTTCGTAGCGCTGATGGCAAGCGCGGCCTTGCTTGCGGGTTGCTCCACGGTGCCCGACAAACCGGTGGAGAAGAGCGAGGCAAGATCCGCTCAGCCCGCTCAGCTTGCTCAGCCCGCTCAGCCCGCGCAGCCTACGGAGGATGTGCAGGAAGCGAAGGCCGCGCAATCGATCGCCGACGGCGTACGGCTCCTGCGGTCGGGAAAGCCCAATGAGGCCATCCCCATCTTCAGTCAGCTTGCGGCTGACTATGAAATCAGGTTCAACGACGGAAATACGAGATACTTCAGCGCCAGAAACCAGGTGGAGACCCTGCTGTACCTGGCCACGGCTGCCAATGAGAAGACCGGGAATGCCAGCGTTGTCACGCCGAACTGGGCTTATTCCTATTATCTGACGGCCTACGCTCTCGCGGAACTCGGCCGCATCCCCGAAGCCAAGGCATCGCTCGACAGGGCATTGAAGCTGTCGCCCAGGAATTCACAGTTTCTTTCCGAGCTTGGCAATCTGTATCAGCGGGAGAAGAACTGGCAATCCGCCCTGCAGGCATTCCAGCGCGCGGAATCCGCGGCCAGGGAAACCTCACCGGAACATGCGCGGAACCTGGAACTGTCCCGCGCCTGGCGCGGTATCGGGTACGTGTACGTGGAACAAGGCCGTCTCGACGACGCCGAGCGCATATACCGGCAATGCCTTGAACTAAACCGGAACGATACCGCGGCGTCGAAGGAGCTTCTCTATGTCCAGGCGTTGCGGGACAAGCAGAGAGCCAGGCAATAGCGGAATGGCAGTCCAGGCGGGCATCGACCGTTCAGCGCGGCGCGGTGCCGCGCGCCTTGCCCGGCGCCAGCAGGTTCCATTCGAGCAGGGCGACGAATCCTCCCGTGCAGGAGATGACGAGGCGTTCACCGTCGACATGGTCGAGTTCGCCCGGCGGCAAGGCATGCGGCTCGCGCCAGGCCTGGGCCTGGATCACGTGCAGCAGGTTGTTCTTGACGCGCGCCAGGCACTCGTGGCGGCCGTAGGCGCGCAGCATTGTGTTGATGCGCTCGGGCGGCTGCGAGAAGTCGAGCGTGCGCTCATTCTCGGTCCAGAAGGGATAGTAGCTGCCTTCGCCCTGCGGCCGGGCGCATTCCCAGAGCGTATCCACGCCGGAGGCCACTTCGTGCGCCAGCCGCGACATGGCACGCTGGGTTTTCAGGTCGAGGCTTTCATGCGTTTCGTCGGAAGAAAGTTCGAACACGCGCTGGGCGAGGATGTCGCCCCGGTCGAAATGCTTGCTGACCTTGTGGCAGCTCGCGCCCCAGCTGACATGTCCGTCGAGGATGGCCCGCGGCAGCGGATAGGGGCCGCGCCCCACGGGCAGCGGCGAGGGGTGGAAATTGATGGCCTTCGGGATCCGCGAGGCCCAGTCGCCGATGCGCCATTGGTAGCTGGCCACCACCAGGAGATCGCACCCGAGATCGCGCAGGCCGTCGAGCGATGCATCGTTCATGGGGGATAGCTGGATGTCGATCTTGCGTTCCTCGGCGAGGCCGAGGACGGCTTCGGTGCGATGCATGCGGCCGTCGACGCGCGCCCAGAAGAGCTTTACCGGCTCCCAGCCGCGCTGGATGAAGGCCTTGAACACGCCCAGGTAGCGGTCCGATGCGGTGATGGCGAAGCGCCTCGGCGAGAACGGCGCCGGCCTGGCAGGCTGATCGACGCTATCGGGTTCGGGACTTGCGCCCGCATCGATGGGGGTGGTGGGGGCGATGGTCGGGGCCATGGGCGCTCGCTAGCTCGGAAAAACGGGGAAAACGGCAGGAACTTGAAATCCGGAAGCGCCAATGCCTGCACTCAATAGCCAAATTGCCCGAGCATCGTCGCCACGGAGCTCAGTCCATTCTGGATCAGCCGCTCCATATAGGTACTCATCTGCGGCATCACCAGCATCATCAGCAGGATGCCGCCGGAGAGCGTGACCGGAAAACCCACCGCGAAGATCGACAGCTGCGGCGAGGCGCGGTTCAGGATGCCCATGGCGAGGTTCAGCGTGAGCAGCGCCGCGATCAGCGGCAGCGCCAGCAGCAGCCCGGAGGAGAAGACGCTGGCGCCGGCCGCCGCCACGGCTGCCCAGCCGGCGCCGGACAGCGGCTGGGAGGAGATGGGCAGGCTGCTGAAGCTGTCGGCGAGCGTGGCCAGCAGCAGCAGGTGGCCGTCCAGCGCCAGGAATATCAGCATGGCCACGATATTGAGGAAGCGGCCCAGCACCATGGTCTGGCCGCCGGCGGAGCGGTCATAGAAGGAGGCGAACGACAGGCCCATCTGCATGCCGATGGTTTCGCCGGCATATTGCACGGCGGCGAATACCAGCCGCATGGCAAAGCCCACGGCCAGGCCGATGCCAACCTCGTTGAGGATGATCAGCAGGCCTTCCAGTGAATACACCGGCACCAGCGGCAGCTTGTCGATGGTGGGCGATATGATCACGGAGAGCAGCGCCGCCAGCGCCACCTTGGCCCGCCGCGGAATGGTCGACTCGCTGAACAGCGGCGCGGTGCCGAACAGCGCCAGCAGGCGGAACATGGGCCAGAGGAAGGCGGCGATCCAGCCATAAAGCTGGGCGGCGGTGACGGACAGCACGGTGGCTCGATGCGGCGCTTGGCGTAACCCGGCGCGGCTCAGTGGGCCAGGGCGGGAATGCCCTGGAACACCGAGCGCATGTAGTCGACGAAGGTGTTGATCATCCACGGGCCGGCCAGCACCATGGTGGCGAACAGCGCCACCAGCTTCGGGATGAAGGACAGCGTCATTTCGTTGATCTGGGTGGCGGCCTGGAACAGGCTCACCACCAGGCCAGCCACCAGCGCGACCAGCAGCAGCGGCGCGGCCAGCATCAGGGTCATCTTCATCGCCTGGGTGGCGATGGTCATTACGGTTTCCGGTGTCATGGCGAAAGCCTTCGTTGGGGCGCGGGCCCCGTGATCAGTTCAGGAAGCTCTGCGCCAGCGAGCCCAGTATCAGTTGCCAGCCGTCCACCAGCACGAACAGCATCAGCTTGAATGGCAGCGAGATGGTGGCCGGCGGCACCATCATCATGCCCATCGCCATCAGCACGCTGGCTACCACCAGGTCGATGATGAGGAAGGGGATAAAGACGGTAAAGCCGATCTGGAAGGCGGTCTTGAGCTCGCTGGTGACGAAGGCCGGCACCAGGATGCGCATCTGCACGTCTTCCGGGCCTTGCATCTCCGGCGCCTTGGCCATCTGGGCGAACAGCGCCAGGTCCTTCTCGCGCGTCTGCTTGAGCATGAAGGCCTTGAGCGGCGCGGCGGCCTTGTCGGTGGCATCCTCCAGGCTGAGCCTGTTTTCGGACAGCGGCTTGTAGGCGTCGGTGTAGATGCGGTCGAACACCGGCGACATGACGAAGAAGGTCAGGAACAGCGACAGGCCTACCAGCACCTGGTTGGGCGGCGAGCTGGCGGTGCCCAGCGCATTGCGCAGCAGCCCTAGCACGATGATGATGCGGGTGAAGCCCGTCATCATCAGCATGGCCGCCGGCAGGAAGGACAGCGAAGTCAGCAGCACCAGCGTCTGCACCGACAGCGACCAGGTCTGGCTGCCGCCCGGGCCGGCCTTGCTGGTCAGGCCGGGCAAGGCCTGCGCCTGGGCCATGGCCGGCAGCACCACCAGCGCCAGGCAGGCCGCAGCCAGTATGGCCGCCAGCACCAGCCTGGAGGGCTGGCTGGCATATTCGCGGACGGACTGGAGAGGGCGTTGCAGGTGGCGATGCAGGTGATGATGCAGTAAGCGCCGGGGGGCGTCAGGCAGGAAAGTCATGACTTCAGGTTGTCTTGCATGGCGCGCAGCAGCTTATGTCCAAAGCTGCCGGCCGAACCCGGGCTGGCCGCGGCACCGGTCTGGTCCGGCTTGTGCGCGGCTTGCGCGGGCAAAGTGTGGAGCGTGCGAATCTCGCCGGCGCTGACGCCCAGCACCAGGCAGGTGTCGCCGACTTCCACCATCATCAGGCGCTGGCGGGGGCCGAGCATGGTGCTGCCTACCACTTTCATCGCGCCGCCCTGGCCATGGCGCACCAGGCCGGCACGGCGCGCCAGCCAGGCCAGCAGCAGGATCAGGGCGATGACGGCGAACAGGCCGAGGCCGGCCTGCGCCAGTCCGGTTGCGCCGCCGACGGCGACATGGCCGCCGGCAGGGCTTGCGGCCGCGGCGCTGGCCTGAGCGGCCACGGGCGCGGCATGCGCCAGGACCACGCCGGCGGCAAGCGCGGCGATGGCTGTCCGGCGCAGGCTGGCGTTCATCTGTTGAGCTTCCGGATGCGTTCGGACGGGGTGATGATGTCGGTCAGGCGGATGCCGAACTTATCGTTCACCACAACCACCTCGCCCTGCGCGATCAGGTAGCCGTTGACCAGCACGTCCATCGGCTCGCCGGCCAGGCCATCGAGTTCCACCACCGAGCCCTGGGCCAGTTGCAGCAGCGTCTTGATCGGCACCTTGGTGCGGCCAAGCTCTACCGTGAGCTGTACCGGGATATCGAGGATCATCTCGATATCGTTGTGGAAGCCGCTCGGCGTGTCTTTTTCCAGCGGTTGAAAGACCTTGGAGGCGGCTGGTGTTGCCGTGGCCTGCATGGCGGCGGCCGGGGCAGGCGCAGCAGCAGCGGCTGTTTCCTCGGCGCTGGTCTGCTCCGCCAGGGCGCTGGCCCAGTCGTCCATCGGGTCGGCCGGCTTGTCCTCTTTGCCGTCAGTCATGGTCGGTTTCCTTGTTGGAATCGCTTTCTTGGTGATTGATCATCCGTTCTACCCGCAACGCGTACTGGCCGTTCATGGTGCCGAAGCCGCATTGCATGACGGGCACGCCATCGACCTTGCCGAACACCTGCTCGGGCAGCTCGATGGGAAGTACATCGCCGGCGCGCAGCGCCAGCACCTCGGCCACGGTACTTGGCAGGTGGGCGAATTCGGCCACCAGCTCGACCTCGGCCGAGCGGATCTGCTGCGACAGCTGGGTAATCCACCGCTTGTCGACTTCGACCTCGTCCTGCAGCGGATTCATCAGCAGGTCGCGCACCGGCTCGATCATCGAGTACGGGAAGCAGACGTGAAGCTGGCCACCCACCGCGCCGAGTTCGATATGGAAGGCGGTCGTTACCACCACCTCGCTGAGCATGGCGATGTTGGCGAACTTGGTGTGCATTTCCGAGCGGACATATTCCAGCTCGATCGGGTGCACGGCATGCCAGGCCTGGCCGTAGCTGCCGAGCGCCAGGTCGAGCAGGCGCCGGATGATGCGCTGCTCGGTCTGGGTAAAGTCTCGCCCCTCCACGCGGGTGTGGAAGCGTCCGTCGCCGCCGAACAGGTTGTCGACCACCAGGAACACCAGGTTGGGGTCGAACACGAACAGTGCGGTGCCGCGAAACGGCTTCATGTGCACCAGGTTCAGGTTGGTCGGGACCGGCAGGTTGCGCACGAAGTCGCCGTATTTCTCGATGCGGATCGAGCCGACCGAGATGTCGGCGCCACGGCGGATGAAGTTGAACAGCTGGGTGCGCATCTGCCGGGCGAAGCGCTCGTTGATGATTTCGAGCGTGTGCAGCCGGCCGCGGACGATGCGTTCCTGCGTGGCCAGGTTGTACGGCCGGACGCCATCCTCGGAGACCGGCGCCGCGACTTCGGGCGCGTCGGTCTCGCCGGACACGCCTTTCAGTAATTCGTCTACCTCGTCCTGCGAGAGGAACTTGTCGTAGGCCATCTAGTGTCCTGCCCCGTGAATGCCGTGATGAATGAAAGCGACCATGTGCCAGTCAGTCCGCGCGCCGGCGTTGGCGGGCAAGCTGAGAAACGGTCAAGGCAGGCAAGGACGAATTCATGTCGGATTTTGCTGGTGGGGCAGGGCAAGCGCTTACTGCACCACGAAGGAAGTGAATAGGACGTCCACAACCTGCTGTTGCGGCAGGTTGGGCGCGAACGGCTTGCTGACGGTCTGCTGGATTTCCTGGGCCAGCTTGCGCTTGCCTTCCACGGTCGCCAGGTCGGCCGGCTGCTTGGCCGACAGCAGCAGCAAGATGCGGCTGCGGACTTCCGGCAGGTATTCGGTGATGCGCGCCTGGTCCTTCGCGTTCGCCACCTTGAGCGACAAACCGGTATGCAGGAAGCGGTCGCCGTCATCGCTCTTCAGGTTGACGGTAAAGGCTTCCAGCGGCACGAAAATCGGCGGCGCCACAACCGGTGCGGCCGGCGCGGCCGGCTGGCGGTTGCTAAGGATGTTGCCCAGAAAAAAGCCCCCGGCACCCAGCACCGCGACGAGCACGACGCCGAGCACCAGCAGCAGTCGCCCGCGCTTGCTCGTGTTGCTGCCGTCAGCCTGGGAAGAAGTGAGCGTATTCGCCATGAGATGCCTGTATCGGAATGCCTTGCCATTCTTGAGGGAATGACCGGCAAGCAAAGGGCCGAAAAAAAGGGTGAAACCCGCTCAGCTTGGCCCTTTGAGCCGAGCAGGTCTTGTCATCCGGGGTGCGCGGATGGTCTTACAGGGGTTAACGAATGGCGGGCACGGAACTTGAGAGGGATGTTTGAGGAAAACCCGTACCGGGGGCTGGACAGCGGGAGGCGGTACTGGAATCGAGGGTTTTTCCTGATCGCCGGGCACGATGGCGTGGCCGCAAGCAGGTGTCGCCGTGCGGCCCGGTGGCACCGCTGCAGGGCGGCTTCGGACGCCGCGCTTGGGTGCCAAGCAATTGATTTTGATGGGTTTTCTATGGGCGATGCCGGCCGGCGAACGCGCTGAAACCACGCGGGTACTGCCGGGGCGAAACGTCCAGCCGCCCCCGGAGCACCGTGGGCATAGCATGCGGACCGCGAAATCCGCGTTCGCGGGAAATCACCTTCGGCAGCACTTTTTCGTGTTCAGCCCTGGTCGCCGCCGCCTACCGGAAGGACTGAGCCGGTGATGTAGGAGGCTTCGTCCGACGCCAGGAACAGGATGGCGCGCACCTGTTCGTCGATGGTGCCGTAGCGGTGCATCAGGCTGGAGGCGATGGTCTGGTCGACGATGCCCTGGTACCAGGCGGCCTCCCGCGGGGTCTGCTCCGCCGTGTTGCGCGGCACCTTGCGCGGCGGTGCTTCCGTGCCGCCGGTGGCCACCGCGTTGACGCGGATGCCGTCCTGCGCGTGCTCGAAGGCAAGGCTGGCGGTCAGCGCGTTGACGCCGCCCTTGGCCGCGGCGTAGGGCACGCGGTAGATGCCGCGGGTGGCGATCGACGAGACATTGACGATGGCCCCCTGCTTGCGCCCGATCATGGCGGGCAGCACCGCGCGGCAGCACCACAGGGTGGGAAACAGGGAGCGGCGGATCTCGGCTTCGATCTGCGCTTCCGCGTATTCCTGGTAGGGCTTGGCCCAGATGGTGCCCCCCACGTTGTTGACGAGGATATCGATGCGGCCGTGGCTCTCCAGCGCGGCGCTGGCCATGCTGCCGGCGCCGGCATAGGTCTCGAGGTCGGCTTGCACGGCCAGTGCCTCGCCACCCCGGGACTTGATTTCCGCGGCGACTTCCGCCACCAGCCCGGAGCGGTCGACCAGCACCACGCTGGCCCCCTCGGCCGCGGCGGCGAGTGCCACGCCGCGTCCGATGCCCTGCGCCGCGCCGGTAACCACGGCGATCTTTCCGCTAAAGCGCGCATTTGTGTTCATGACGTGTCCGTGTTTCGTGGCGTGGGGTCAGGCAGCGTTGCTGGCCGAGAATTTCTCGTAGTGGAAGCTGGCCGGCGTCACCCCGGCGTCCTTCAGCCAGCCGCGCACCGCGTCCACCATGGCGACCGGGCCGCACAGGTAGATGTCGACGTCGCCGCCGTTGAGCCAGTCCTGCTCCACATGCTGGGTCACATAGCCCTTGCGGGTCTCGCTGCCGGCCGGGTCGAGCACGCAGGTGCGGTACGCGAAATCCTCGATCTTGCGCTGTGCTTCGTCGAGTTGTTCCAGCGCCACGAGGTCGATTTCATGCGTCACGCCGTACACCAGCCGGACCGGATGCCGGCTGCCGTTCGCTGCCAGCACATCCAGCATCGACAGGAAGGGCGCGATGCCGGTGCCGCCGGCGAGGAACAGCACCGGGCGGCTCACGTCGCGCAGGTAGAAGCTGCCATAAGGGCCGGCGAAGGAAATCGGCTGGCCGGGCTGCGCCTCCTTGCTCAGGAACTCGCTCATGCGTCCGTTGGGCACATTGCGTACCACGAACGCGGCGCGCCCGGCGCCGGGCGCGGAGCTGAACGAGTAGGAACGGGTCAGGCCGGTGCCCGGGATCTCCACGTTGACATACTGCCCCGCCAGGAAGGCTGGCGCGGCGCCCTCGCCCAGGTCGATCGAGAAAGCGATGGTGGAGTCAGAGAGCTTGTCCACCGCCGCCAGCTTGCCCTGGTAGCTGCTCACGCCGGTCTTGCAGGCGGCCGACGACGCCGGCACCCTGATCACGCAATCCGAGCGCGGGCGCGTCTGGCAGGCCAGCACATAGCCCTTGGCCGCTTCCTCGGGCGTCAGGGCGTCTTCGATATAGCTCGACGCCGGCAGGTCGTACTCGCCGGATTCGCACAGGCCGCGGCAGGTGCCGCAGGCGCCGTCGCGGCAGTCCAGCGGGATGTTGATCTGCTGGCGATAGGCCGCGTCGGACAGGGTTTCATTGGCGGCGCAGGTGATGAAGCGGGTGACGCCGTCTTCGAACTGCAAGGCGATGTTGTATTCCATGGCGTGATTCCTCCGGCGCGTCCGCTCAGATGTGATAGATGTCCATGACCTGGTTGATGTAGTCGTTCTTCAGCACGACGTACTTGTCCAGGATCCGCGGGCGCTCGCCGGCAAAGTCGATGACGTAGCGCGACATGCCGAAATAGCTGTAGTTGCGCTTGTAGCGGTGGCTCAGCGTGTGCCAGTTGAAGCGCACCGTGCAGACGCTGCCTTCCTGGCGCTCCAGTTCGACATTGCTGATGTTGTGGCTGGTGCGGGTATCCGGCATGGTGGCGCTGGAGCGCTCGGTCTTGATGCGGAACACGCGGTCTTCCAGGCCCTGGCGGTTCGGGTAGTAGATCAGCGAGATCTCGCGCTGCGGATCGGTCACCAGCGTGTCGTCGTCGTCCCAGGATGGCATCCAGAACGCGGCGTCGGGGTGGTAGCAGGCCAGCCATTCATCCCATTGCTCGTCGTCCAGCAGGCGGCTTTCCCGGTAGAGGAAGCCCTGGATATCCGCAAGGCTGATCGTGGCGTTCGTGCTCATGCTTCGCTCCCTGCCAGGCCCGCCTTGCCTGCCTCGGCGCCGGTGGCTTTCTTCATGACGTCCAGCCAGTAGCGGTGCTGCACCGTGTACAGGCCTTCGTCCTCGGTCTTGACGCCGCTCATCAACGGCTTGAGGCCGATCTTCCGGGCGGCCTCGTCGGGCCCTTCCACCCAGTGCGTGGCGCCGCGGCACATATCGTTCCATTCCACCGCGCTGCCGGCGTAGCCTTGCTGGCAGGCGCGGAATTCCTCCAGGTCGTCGGGCGTGGCCATGCCGCTGACGTTGAAGAAATCCTCGTACTGGCGGATGCGGCGGGCGCGCGCGTCGTCCGCCTCGCCCTTGGGCGCGATGCAGTAGATGGTGACTTCGGTCTTGTCGACGGAAAGCGGGCGCAGCACGCGGATCTGCGAGCCGAACTGGTCCATCAGGTAGACGTTGGGGTACAGGCACAGGTTGCGCGAGTTCTGGATCATCCAGTCCGCCGTCTCGGCGCCGCAGCGCTCGGCGAATTCCTCGCGGCGGCTGAAGTTCGGCCGGTCTTCCGGATTGGCCCAGCGCGACCACAGCAGCATATGGCCGTGATCGAAGGCGTAGAAACCGCCGCCCTGCCGGCCCCAGTTGCCCGCGTCCATGGCCCGGATCTTGTCCTCGCGGGCGTTCTCCTGCTTGCGGTGGCTGGTGGTGGCGGCGTAGTTCCAGTGCACCGCGGAGACGTGGTAGCCGTCGGCGCCGTTCTCCGTCTGCAGCTTCCAGTTGCCTTCGAAGGTATAGGTGGACGCGCCGCGCAGCACTTCCAGCCCGTCGGCGGACTGGTCCACGATCATGTCGATGATCCTGGCCGCTTGGCCCAGGAATTCCTTGAGCGGCGCCACGTCCGCGTTCAGGCTGCCGAACAGGAAGCCGCGATAGTTCTCGAAGCGCGCCACCTTCTTCAGGTCGTGCGAGGCTTCCTTGTTGAAGCAGTCAGGGTAGCCCGCGCCTTCCGGATCCTTGACCTTGAGCAGCTTGCCGCTGTTGTTGAAGGTCCAGCCATGGAATGGGCAGGTGTAGGTGGCCTTGTTGCCGCGCTTGTGGCGGCATAGCATGGCGCCGCGGTGGGTGCAGGCGTTGATCAGCGCGTTGAGCTCGCCCTGGCGGTTGCGCGCGATCACGACCGGCTGGCGGCCGATGTGGGTGGTGTAGTAGTCGTTGTTGTTGGGGATCTGGCTTTCGTGGGCCAGGTAGATCCAGTTGCCCTCGAAGATGTGCTTCATCTCGAGTTCGAACAGGGCCTGGTCGGTGAAGGCGCTGCGATGCAGGCGGTAGTCGCCGGTTTCGCGGTTTTCCACCAGGTAGTCGTCCAGCCGCTTCAGGGTCGGGCTGTGGTCCGGGTAAATGGGGATCATGAGGTGTCTCCTGCATCCGTGGCGGATGCGCCGGGCCGTGAGGTGTCCTCAGGGCGGCCCTGATGTTGCTGCGGCGGCCGGCAGGTGCGCCGGCCGCGTTGTTCCTGTCGTGGAAGGGGGGGCTTTAAGCGGCGGCGCGCTTACGCTCCACTTCCGGTGCCGGCGCTGCGGCGCAGTCGCCGTACAGGCGGAAGTCGAAATCGATCGATGCGAACGGCTTGCCGAGGCCGCGCTCGGCGAGTTCGCGCGGGGCGTCGATGTGCGTGACCGCCGGCACCAGCCCTTCGCGGCTGGCGAAGGCGAAGTCGTCCCACAGGTATGCGTCGCCGTCGATATTGATCTGCGTGGTCAGCTTGCGATGGCCGGGTGCCGACACGAAGAAGTGGATGTGGGCCGGGCGGCGGCCGTGGCGGCCGAGCAGGTCGAGCAGGCGCTGGGTGGTGCCCTGCGGCGGGCAGCCATAGCCCATCGGCACGATGCTGCGGAATGCGTAGCGCCCGTCGCCGTCGGTCACGATGGTGCGGCGCAGGTTGAAGTCCGCCTGGGTCTTGTCGAAGAATGAGTAGTTGCCGAGCAGGTTGGCATGCCAGACCTCCACCGAGGCGCCGGGCAGCGGCTTGCCGCTGGCATCGAACACCGTGCCCTGCATGAACAGCACTTCGCCCTGGCCATCTTCGCTGCCATCGTCCAGCCGGGCGAAGCCTTCGCTTGCCGGTGCGCCGGCCACGTACAGGGGGCCTTCGATGGTGCGCGGGGTGCCGCCGCTCAGGCCGGCCTTGGCTTCGGCTTCGTCGGCGCGGATATCCAGGAAGCGCTCCAGGCCCAGGCCGGCGGCCAGCAGGCCAAGCTCCGGGCCGGCTTCGGCGAGGTACTCGATGCCCTTCCAGACTTCGCTCGCGCTCAGGTCGAGGTCTTCGATGGCCTTGAACAGGTCGGTGGTCAGGCGGACCACCACGCTTTGCACGCGCGCGTCGACCTTGCCCCTGGCGGTGTCGACGATGAACGCTTTCACCAGCGCTTCGATTTCCGGATGCTGCATTTGTCTGCTCCTTGTCTCTGGTTTTTTGGGGGGGTGTTCCTGCCATGTGCTGCTTGCCGGGGCGTCGTTGTCAGGCCCGGCAGGCTGTTGCGGCGTAGCGCCGTGATTCGCCTTAGAATGCCCTAAAGGTATAAAAAGTCGTTGTCACAGCCTGGAGCGAAGGATAGGAGGGCCGATATTGGCGGTCCAACACTGTTTTAGTATTGGCTGAATACTTAATAGGTATAGTCGTGGACTTGCGTCATTTACGTTACTTCGTTGCCGTGGCGGAGGAACTCAACTTCACTCGCGCTGCCGAGCGGCTGCATATCGCGCAGCCGCCGCTGAGCCGGCAGATCCAGCAACTGGAAGAGGGCCTGGGCGTGCAGCTGTTCGAGCGCAACGCGCGGCCACTCAGGCTGACCGAGGCCGGGCGTTTCTTCTATGGGCACGCCCAGCAGCTGCTGGCGCAAGCGGCGGAACTGGAGTCGATGACGCGGCGCGTCGGGCAGATCGAGCGGAAGATGTCGCTGGGCTTTGTCGGCTCGACCTTGTACGGCATGCTGCCCAAGATCATCCGGCGCTTTCGCGCCGAGCACCCGGAGATCGAACTCAGCCTGCACGAGATGACTACCATGGACCAGATCGCGGCGCTCAAGCAGGGCACCATCGATGTGGGGTTTGGCCGCATACGGCACGAGGACCCGAATGTGCGCCGGGTCGTCCTGCGCGAGGAGCGCATGATAGTGGCGCTGCCGGTCGGGCATCCACTGTCGCTGGCCAAGCCGGTGCTTGCGTTGCACGACCTGCTGGGCGAGACCCTGATCATCTTTCCCAAGGCGCCCCGTCCGAGCTATGCCGACCAGGTGCTGGCCGCGTTTCACGATCGTGCCCTGCAGCCGGGGCGCATCCATGAGGCGCGGGAATTGCAGATCGCGCTCGGGCTGGTGGCGGCGGGGGAGGGCATTTCCATCGTCCCAAGCAGCGTGCATGGCCTCAAGCGCGACGACATCAGCTACAAGGAGCTCGACGACCCCAACCTGGTGTCGCCCATCATCATGAGCATGCGCAGCCTCGACGAGACCGAGGAGATCCGCGCCATGCTCGACATGATCTACCGGCTGTACGAAGAGGAGAGGCTGGACTTCCTGTCGCCGGGCAAGGATCAGGTCTAGCGTGCCGGGATCCCGCGCTTGCGGGGATGCGTTGATTTCATTGGGTTTTTTTGGTCTAACTCTTATATAAGATATAAGACGTTTGACCAAAAACGCACTTGCCTTTAAAATCGCGTCACAACCGGTTTTTGCAACCCTATTACCCCGCAGGTTCCCATGCTTGAAAACTATCGCGCCCATGTTGCCGAACGCGCCGCGCTCGGCATTCCCCCTCTGCCGCTGACCGCCAAGCAGACCGCGGAACTGATCGAATTGCTGAAGGCCCCGCCTGCGGGTGAAGAGCAGGTCCTGCTGGACCTGATCACGCACCGCGTGCCGGCCGGCGTGGACGATGCCGCCAAGGTCAAGGCCTCGTACCTGGCCGCCGTGGCGCTGGGCAAGGAAGCCTGCCCGCTGATCTCCCGCGCCAAGGCAGCCGAGCTGCTGGGCACCATGCTGGGTGGCTACAACATCTCCCCCCTGATCGAACTGCTGGACGATGCCGAGATCGGCACCGTTGCCGCCGCGGCGCTGAAGAAGACGCTGCTGATGTTCGACGCCTTCCATGACGTCAAGGAAAAGGCCGACAAG
Source organism: Cupriavidus sp. 96C5-1 (assembly GCF_057798855.1). Classification (NCBI taxonomy): domain Bacteria; kingdom Pseudomonadati; phylum Pseudomonadota; class Betaproteobacteria; order Burkholderiales; family Burkholderiaceae; genus Cupriavidus; species Cupriavidus sp. 96C5-1. Next base: position 141,578 of record NZ_JBYOJU010000006.1, read on the forward strand.
GGCAACGCCAACGCCAAGTCCGTGCTGCAAAGCTGGGCCGACGCCGAATGGTTCACCAGCCGTCCGGAAGTGCCGGAAAGCCTGACCGTGACCGTGTTCAAGGTCACCGGCGAAACCAACACCGACGATCTCTCGCCCGCACCGGACGCCACCACCCGCCCGGACATCCCGCTGCACGCGCTGGCCATGCTGAAGAACGCGCGCCCGGGCATCACCCCGGAAGAAGACGGCAAGCGCGGCCCGGTCAAGTTCATCGAATCGCTGAAGGACAAGGGCAACCTGGTCGCCTATGTGGGCGACGTGGTCGGTACCGGTTCTTCGCGCAAGTCCGCCACCAACTCGGTGCTGTGGTTCACCGGCGAAGACATCCCCTTCGTGCCGAACAAGCGTTTCGGCGGCGTGTGCCTGGGCAGCAAGATCGCCCCGATCTTCTACAACACCATGGAAGACGCCGGCGCCCTGCCGATCGAGCTGGACGTGTCGCAGATGGAAATGGGCGACGTGGTCGAGCTGCGCCCGTACGACGGCAAGGCCCTGAAGAACGGCCAGGTCATCGCTGAGTTCACCGTCAAGTCCGACGTGCTGTTCGACGAAGTGCGCGCCGGCGGCCGTATTCCCCTGATCGTCGGCCGTGGCCTGACCGCCAAGGCCCGCGAGGCGCTCGGCCTGGCACCGTCCACGCTGTTCCGCCTGCCGCAGAACCCGGCCGACACCGGCAAGGGTTTCACGCTGGCCCAGAAGATGGTTGGCCGCGCCTGCGGCCTGGAAGAAGGCAAGGGTATCCGCCCGGGCACCTACTGCGAACCGAAGATGACCTCGGTAGGCTCGCAGGACACCACCGGCCCGATGACCCGCGACGAGCTGAAGGACCTGGCCTGCCTGGGCTTCTCGGCCGACCTGGTGATGCAGTCGTTCTGCCACACCGCCGCCTATCCGAAGCCGGTCGACGTCAAGACCCACCACACGCTGCCGCAGTTCATCAGCACCCGCGGCGGCATCTCGCTGCGCCCGGGCGACGGCGTGATCCACTCGTGGCTGAACCGCATGCTGCTGCCCGACACCGTGGGCACCGGCGGCGACTCGCACACCCGCTTCCCGATCGGCATCAGCTTCCCCGCAGGTTCGGGCCTGGTGGCCTTCGCCGCCGCTACCGGCGTGATGCCGCTGGACATGCCTGAATCCGTGCTGGTGCGCTTCAAGGGCAAGATGCAGCCTGGCGTGACCCTGCGCGACCTGGTCAACGCGATTCCGCTGTACGCCATCAAGTCCGGCGAGCTGACCGTGGCCAAGCAAGGCAAGAAGAACATCTTCTCCGGCCGTATCCTGGAAATCGAAGGCCTGCCCGACCTGAAGGTCGAGCAAGCGTTCGAGTTGTCCGACGCTTCCGCCGAGCGTTCGGCCGCCGGTTGCACGGTGCGCCTGAACAAGGAACCGATCATCGAATACATCAACAGCAACATCACGCTGCTGAAGTGGATGATCGCCGAAGGCTACCAGGACGCGCGCAGCCTGACGCGCCGCATCAAGGCCATGGAAGCGTGGCTGGCCGATCCGCAACTGCTGCAGCCGGATGCCGACGCCGAGTACGCCTCGGTCATCGAGATCGACCTGGCCGACGTGCACGAGCCCATCGTGGCCTGCCCGAACGACCCGGACGACGTCAAGACCCTCTCGGACGTGGCCGGCGCCAAGATCGACGAAGTCTTCATCGGTTCGTGCATGACCAATATCGGCCACTTCCGCGCAGCCTCCAAGCTGCTCGAAGGCAAGCGCGATATCCCGGTCAAGCTGTGGGTTGCCCCGCCGACCAAGATGGACGCCAAGCAACTGACCGAAGAAGGCCACTACGGCGTGTTCGGCACCGCAGGCGCCCGCACCGAAATGCCGGGCTGCTCGCTGTGCATGGGTAACCAGGCACAAGTGCGCGAAGGTGCCACGGTGATGTCGACCAGCACCCGCAACTTCCCCAACCGTCTCGGCAAGAACACCAATGTGTACCTGGGTTCGGCCGAGCTGGCGGCGATCTGCTCGCGCCTGGGCCGCATCCCGACCAAGGAAGAGTACATGTCGGACATGGGCGTGTTGAACGCCAACGGCGACAAGATCTACAAGTACATGAACTTCGACCAGATCGAAGACTTCAAGGACGTGGCGGATACGGTGACGGTGTAAGCCGCATCGGTTCTCCGGCAGTACGTTTGAAAGGCCCCTTGCGGGGCCTTTCTTTTATGGTTCGTCGAGGGGCTGGGCGAGCCGGCAGAGTGCGCCAACGCCGCCGGCAATGACGCCGGCCTTAACAATCGCACGCAGTGCGAACAGACCCTCCACCTCGTTTCCCCTTTCGCATCATGGCCCGCCTCAAGCTTGAATTCCCCGAAGACCAGTATTGCTACGCCACCCACCTCACGGTGCGCGTGACCGACATCAACTCGGCCAACCATCTCGGCAACGACTCGATGATCTCGATGATTTCCGAGGCGCGCGCCCGCTTCCTCTTCGAGTTCGGCATCCAGGAAACCCAGGGCGACGGCGTCGGCATCATCGTCAGCGACCTGGCCACCACCTACCGCACCGAAGCCCACGCCCGCGACCAGTTGCAGTTCGAAGTCGGCGTGATGGACTTCAACCGCTACGGCGGCGACATCACCTTCCGCATCACCCGCCCACAGGACCAGGCGCTGGTGGCGATGGCCAAGTCCGGCTTTGTCTTCTTCAACTACCAGCTCAAGAAGGTCGTGCCGATGCCCGAAGCCTTCTCGCGCAAATTCGCCAAGGTCAACTGGGTTGATTGAGCGAGGGCCGGCGGGCGGTGGGACGGCGGCGCGCTAACGCGTCTTCCGAAACGTCAGGTTGATCCGCTCGCGGCCCGCCAGCGCGTGGTCGCCATCGGCCAGCGGCGCGATGCCGTGGAAGGCCAGCCTTGCCGGGCCGCCCCAGACCGCCACGTCGCCATGGGCCAGCCGCACGCGCAGCGGGCGTTCGGCGCGGCTCAGGCCGCCGAACAGGAACACCGCGGGCAGGCCGAGCGAGACCGAGACAATGGGCGCACGCAGGTCCAGTTCGTCGCGGTCCTGGTGCAGGGAGAGGCGCGTGCCGGGCGTGTAGCGGTTGAGCAGGCAAGCGTCCGGCCTGAAATCCTCGAAACCGGCGGTGGCGGCGGCCGCGCGCGCCAGCGACAGGAAGCCCGCCGGCATGGCGGGCCAGGGCTTGCCGCTCTCGGGGTCGGCCGGCTCGTAGCGGTAGCCCCTGGCATCCGAGACCCAGCCAAGCTGGCCGCAGTTGGTCATGGCGACCGACATGCGCTGGCCGCCCGGCGTGATCAGGTGGCGCCATGGCGCCTGCGCTGCAATGTCGCGAACCGCATCGAGCAGGCTTTGCTCATGCTCGCGGGCGAAGCCGCGCAGCACTACCGCGCCGGGCGCGAGCGGCTCGGCATGGGGGGCGTCTTGCGGGAGGGAATCGAACAGGTCGAAGGTCATGGCGTCTCGGCGGGCGGCACGCGGGCGCGGGGAGCGCGGCGACAGGCGCGGGGTTGGCGGTGGCGGTCAGGCCATATCCGGGCTCCCGGCGGTTTTGTGCCCCAAGACGCCATGGTACGCGCGAATGCAAATGGCGCAAAAGCACGAAAGCCGATGCAGGCCAGCCCGCATCGGCTTTCAGCATGGCGTGCGTCCGGTGCGCGGCGCGCGCGGGGCTCAGGCGAAGGTGTCGACCTCGCCACGCGCGAGGGTGCGTGCCACCGGCGCCGCGGGGCCGGCGTTGACCGGGGCCGCCGTCACGCCCGCGAGCGCGCCAAAGCCGCTTTGCTGGCTGCCCGGCTGGCGTTGCTGCTGCGGCTGGCCGTTGCCGGCCTGACCGGCAAAGCTATCGGCGCCGACCGAGGTCTGCCCGAGCTGGATGCCGCTGTCGGCCAGCGCGGTGCGCAATTGCGGCAGCGCCGCCTCGACTGCGGCGCGCACAGCGGCGTGGGGTGAAACAAACTGGGCCTGGGCCTGGTCGTTGACGACATTGAGCACGACCTTGAGCGGGCCCAGGTTGGGTGGGTTGAGCTGCAGCTCGGCGGTATGGCTGCCCTGGGTCGACAGGCGCACCATCTGCTGGCTGAGCGCTTGCGGCCACTGACCGTCGCCCACCGGCGGGGCAATCGGCAGCGAGGTGGCCGGCGCCAGGCCGCCGGCGGTCGGTGCCTGGCCCGCGCCCATGGCGCCTACGGCCATCAGCGGATTGGGAGCGGCGCTGGCGGGTGCGGCTTCGGTGCTGGCCGGTTCGGCTGCGCGCACGGCTGCCGCCAGCGGCATCGGGGTGGCCGGGGTGGCGGCGGCCGACTGGGCGCTGCCGCTCTTGGCATTGGCTTCGACAGGCTGGAGCGGCGCCTTGTACGGCTGGCCGAACCCGCCTTGCTGCTGGCCGGAGGCGGACTGGCCAGCAGTGCCGCCTTGCTGGCCGGCCATGGCGGTCTTGAGCGCGGCGGCCAGGTCCGGGCTGGCCGTGGCGGCGTCGCCGGCGGGGCTGGCGGTGGTGCTGCTGGTGGCCGTGGTCTGCGTGGCGGTTGCGGTCTGCGGCACGGCCTGCAGCGCTGCGCGCTGCGTGGCAATGGTGGCCAGCGTATCGGCGGCGGCAGAGGCTGCCGGCGCGGTGGCGTCGGCCGCGGCAGGGTCCTTCAGGTCTTTCATGCCGGCCTGGGCGCCAAGCGTGGCGGCTGCGGCTGCGCCGGGCAACGCGGCGGAGCCGCCCGGCGCGCCGTTGGCGGCCAGCGCGGCAGGCGGCTGCGGCGTGGGCTGTGCGGGCAGCAGGGCAGCCAATGCGGCCGCGGCGGCCTGGGCGGCCGGATTCACCGCCTGGTCCGTGCTGTCGTCATCTTTGTCGTCGCTGCGGCCCGACGGCTTGGCGGCCACCGCGCTGCTCTGCGCGGGCTGCGCGGCCTGCGCGGCCTGCGCGGGCGGGCTGACGGCGGCGCTGTTCGCGCTAGCGCTGCTGTTGCGGCTGTCGTTGCGGGCGCGCGCCAGGGCATCGCCGAACCCCTGCGAGTTCGCATCGGCGTTGCCGGCGCTGCCGGCCTTGCTCGCGGAGGCCGCGGCGGTGTTGCTGACAATCTGGCTGATATCGATCATGTTGGGATTCGGTCTGGCTGGGGCGGCTCAGCCGCTTAGCGGTGGCGGCCTGCGACTTGCAGGCGGGCGGCGCGGGCGGCGTATTCGTCGGTATCGCGTTGCTCGCGGCGCAAGGTAGCTTGCTGCTCGCGCGTTTCGTTGCGCGTGATCAGGGTGTCGAAGGAGTTCTGGCGGCGCTTTTGCTGCTGCCAGTTGGCGCGGCCGGCAAGCAGTTGCGCCTCGGCCCGGGCCAGCGCCTCGGTCTGCTGGCGGATGGCGGTGTCGAGCGAGGCCAGGAACTGCGCGAAGTCTTGCCAGCGGGTGGAGGTCATGCCGTCCTGGGCGATGGCCTGCATGCGCTCGCGGTACTCCTGCCGGTACTGGGTGAGTGCGCCGAGCTGCTGCTCTGCCTGGTTGCGCAAGCCCTGCAGCCGGCCCAGCTCGCGCGCGGCGGCATCCGTATCGTTCTGGGCCAGGTCGGCCAAGGTATTCAATGCAGATGGCTTAGCCATGTTCACTCCGTTGGAAGAGACTATGCAACTGGCCTATCGAGTCGTCGTAACCGGCGCGCTCGTGAATGTCCTGCTGAAGAAAGGCTTCCATGCGCGGATGCAGCTGGATGGCGTAGTCCAGTTCGGGATCGTTGCCCGGCACGTACGCGCCCACGCTGATCAGGTCCCGGTTGCGCTGGTAGCGCGACATCAACTGCTTGAAGCGCCGTACCGAGGCAAACTGCGGCGGCTCGATCAGCGCCGTCATGGCCCGGCTGATCGATGCCTCCACATCAATGGCGGGGTAGTGGCCGGATTCCGCCAGGCTGCGCGACAGCACGATGTGGCCGTCGAGAATGGCGCGCGCCGAATCGGCGATCGGGTCCTGCTGGTCGTCGCCCTCGGTCAGCACGGTATAGAAGGCGGTGATCGAGCCGCCGCCTTCGGCGCCGTTGCCGGCGCGCTCCACCAGCGTCGGCAGCTTGGCGAACACCGAGGGCGGATAGCCCTTGGTGGCAGGCGGCTCGCCGATGGCCAGCGCGATCTCGCGCTGGGCCATGGCATAGCGCGTGAGCGAGTCCATGATCAGCAGCACATGGCGGCCCTGGTCGCGGAAATACTCGGCCAGGCGCGTGGCGTAGGCGGCGCCCTGCATGCGCAGCAGCGGCGAGGTGTCGGCTGGCGCGGCCACCACCACCGAGCGCGCGCGTCCGTCCTCGCCCAGGATGTTCTCGATGAAGTCCTTCACTTCGCGGCCGCGCTCGCCGATCAGGCCGACCACGATCACTTCGGCGCTGGTGTAGCGCGCCATCATGCCCAGCAGCACGCTCTTGCCCACGCCGGAGCCGGCGAACAGGCCCATGCGCTGGCCGCGGCCCACCGTGAGCATGCCGTTGATGGCGCGCACGCCGACATCGAGCACGGTCTCGATGGGCGCGCGCGACAGCGGGTTGATCTGCGCGCCGGCCAGCGTGACCTCGGTGGCGGCGGTAATCGGGCCGAGCCCGTCCAGCGGGCGGCCGGCGGCGTCGAGCACGCGGCCCAGCAGGCCTTCGCCCACCGGCAGGCGCTTCGAGCCCGGCTCGCGCGGGGTGGCGTCGCCGCTGGGCAAGGGCGTGGGTTCGAGCGGATAGACGCGCGCGCCGGGCACCAGGCCCACCACGTCGGATTGCGGCATCAGGTAAAGCCGGTCGGCGCCGAAGCCAACCACTTCCGCCTCGGCCAGGCGCGGGCCGGCGTTCTTGCCGGGCGACTGGCCGCCGGGCAGCTCGATCAGGCAGTCGCTGCCCACCGGCAAGCGCAGGCCGATGGCTTCGAGCACCAGGCCGGCGGCACGGGTCAGGCGGCCGCAGCTGCGCTTGCTGTCGATCTCGGCAATGCCGGCCGATGCGGCGGTGAGCGCGTCGCGCCAGCGCTGGGCATGCAGGCCGGAATTGCCGGCGGCATTCGCCGTGCTTGCCGCGGAATCAGGCATGGGGCGGCTCCCACGGGTCGTCGCGTCCGAGCGCTTTGACCACGCGGCTCCAGCGCGTGGAGAGCGTGGCGTCGAGCTCGCCGCTGGCGGCACTTGCCACGCAGCCGCCGCGCGCCACCGCAGCGTCGGCGCGCACGCTCCAGCCGGCGGCCTGCAGCTCGCCGGCCAGGTGGGTCTCCACCAGGGCCACGTCGTCGGGATTGAGCATCAGGCAGGGCGAGCCCGACAGGGCAGGCTCGGCCGCCAGCAGTTCGCGCACCGCCGGCAGCAGCACGCCGGGATCGGCCTGCACGGCCTGGTGCACCAGCTGCCGCGCGACATCCAGCGCCAGCGCGATCAGGGTCTGGGCCACTTCCTCGTCGACGCGCCCAAGCGCGTGGTTGAAGGTGGCGGCCAGTTCCTGCAGGCGGGCAGCTTCGTTGCGCGCGCTTTCCAGGCCGCGTGCATAACCTTCGCGGTGGCCGTCGCCGTAGCCCTGGGTCTGGCCCTGGGTGTAACCCTGGGCGTAGCCCTCCGTGCGCGCGCCTTCGCGCATGGCGTCGAGCGCGGCAAAGTCGATGGGCGGCGGGGCGGGTTCGAGCGGCATGAACTGTGCCGGATCCGGCTCGGCTTGGCGCGGATCCAGCGACAGCATCTGCCAGCGCTGCCAGCCGCTCTTCTGCTGGGAGCGCGTTTGCGGCGCGGCAAAGCTCTCGAAGCCGGCCTGCCGCGGCACGGCGCGCTGGTCCGCGCCGCGGCCGGGATTTGCATCGCCGCGCCGTTCGGCGCGGGCATCGGCGTAGTCGCTGTCCGCGGCAAGCTCGCGGAACTGGCGCAGGGCACGTTCAGACGTAGGCATCGTCGCCACCACCGATCACAACTTCGCCGGCTTCGGCCAGGCGTCTTACCACCTGGAGGATGTTCTTCTGCTCTGCCTCGACCTGCGAGACCCGTACCGGGCCCAGTGCGTCGAGATCTTCGCGCAGCATTTCGCCGGCGCGGGTGGACATATTGCGGATGAACTTGTCGCGCAGCTCCGCCGGCGCGCCCTTGAGCGCGACGATGAGCGATTCGGTCGCCACTTCCTTGAGCACGCGCTGGATGCCGCGGTCGTCCACTTCGAGCAGGTTCTCGAACAGGAACATCTCGTCGATGATCTTCTGCGCGAGGTCGCCGTCGTGCAGGCGCACGCCTTCGATCACCGCCTCTTCGTGAGCCGTGCTCATCAGGTTGATGATCTCGGCCGCCGTACGCACGCCGCCCATGCGGCTGCGCTTGAGGCTCTGGCCCGCCAGCAGCTTGGTCAGCACGTCGGTCAGTTCCTGCAGGGCGCCCGGCTGCACGCCGCCGAAGGTGGCGATACGCAGGATCACGTCGTTGCGCAGGCGGTCCGTGAACATGCTGACGATCTCGGACGACTTCTGCCGGTCCAGGTGGATCAGGATGGTGGCGATGATCTGCGGGTGCTCGTCGCGGATCAGCTCGGCCACCGAGGTGGAATCCATCCAGTTCAGCGAATCGATGCCGGCGCCCGGGTCGCGGGATTCGAGGATGTCCTCGATCACCGATACCGCGCGTTCCTCGCCCAGCGCCTTGTTCAGCACGCTGCGGATAAAGGCGCTCGAATCGATGTTGAGCGCGAGGTACTGCTCAGTCTCGGAGCGGAATTCGGCCAGTACCTCGGCCACCTGGTCGCGCGTCACCGAGTTGAGCGTGGCCATGGCCGAGCCCAGGCTCTGTACCTCGCGCGGGCCGAGGTGTTTGAAGACTTCTGCAGCAGCGTCTTCACCGAGCGACATCATCAGGATGGCGCTCTTCTGCAATCCTTCATCGGTCATCGCTAGACATCCAGTTCTTGATCACACTGGCAACCAGGCGCGGGTCGCGTTGCGCGGCGTCGCGCACCAGGGCGAGATCGCTTTCATATTTGGCGGCGAGCCGCAGGACTTCCGGATTGGTCGGCTCTTCAGGCGGCAGCAATACGGCTTCGTTGTTGTCCGACGTTTCCTGCGGCGGCGGCAGGGGCGGCGCGGTGTACTTGCGCAGCACCGGACGCGCCACCTTGAACCACACGAACAGGGCCAGCAGGGCCAGCAGCAGGTAGCCGGCACCGGTCTTGGCCAGCGCGATCATCTCCGGCTGTTTCCACAGCGGCAGCTCGGGCTTGACATCGGTATCGGCGGTGAACGGGCTGTTGACCACATTGAGCGAGTCGCCCCGGTCGGCCGAGAAGCCCATGGCTTCCTTGGTCAGGTTCTCTATCTGGGCCAGCTGCGCGGCAGGCAGGGGCTCGGAGACCATCTTGCCGTTGGCGCCGGCCTTCTGGCGGTAGTTGACGACCACCGCCACCGACAGGCGCTTCACGCCGCCCGGCGCCTGCTGCACATGGCGCACGGTGCGGTCGAGTTCGTAATTGGTGGTGGAGTCCTTGCGGCTGCTGCTCGGGCCGGTCTGGGCCGAGGCGGTGGCGCCGGCCTGCGCTTGCTGGCCTGCCGGACCTTGCTGCCCCGGTTGGTTGGGCTGGCCCGGACGCGGCGGCTGGGCCGTGGCGATCGGCGCGGTGGCCGGTGCGGGCGGCTGGTTGGACAGCGCGCCGGGCACGCCGCCGACCGGGGCCGCGCCTTGCTGGCTCGACTCGCTGGACTGCTGGCTGCGGATGGCGGCGTGGGTGGGGTCCTGGTTGGGCTTGAACGACTCGTCGGTATGCTCGACGATGGAGAAGTCGACGTCGGCGGTGACCTGGGCGTGCACATTGTCCTGGCCGAGGATCGGCGCCAGGATGGTTTCCACGCGCTGCGCGTAGTTGCGCTCCAGCGCCTGCACGTACTTGAGCTGGCCGGCGTCGAGCATGCGCTCGCTGGTGCCGTTGCCAGACAGCAGGTTGCCGTGCTGGTCGACGATCGAGATGGCCTTGGGCGTGAGCTCCGGCACGCTGGACGAGACCAGGTAGCCGATCGCGGCCACCTGGCCGTCATCGATGGCGCGGCCGGGGTAGAGCTGCAGCACCACCGACGCGGTGGGTTTCTGGCGGTCGCGCACGAACAGCGTGGGCTTGGGAATGGCCAGGTGCACGCGTGCCGACTGCACCGCGCCGATCGACTCGATCGAGCGGGCCAGCTCGCCTTCCAGGCCGCGCTGGTAGTTGACCTGTTCGGCGAACTGGCTGATGCCGAACTTCTGCGAGTCCATCAGCTCCATGCCGGTCGTGCCGCTCTTGGGCAGGCCTTGCGAAGCCAGGCGCAGCCGGGTCTCATGGACCTTCTCCGAGGGCACCATCACCGCACCGCCGCCTTCGGCGAACTTGTACGGCACGTTCATTTGCTGCAGGGAGGCGATGACGGCGCCGCCGTCCCGCTCTGACAGGTTGCTGTAGAGCACCTTGTAGTCCGGCGCGCGCGACCACAGCACGCCCACGGCGATGGCTGCGGCGAGGGCCGCGCCGCCAAGCATCATGGGCAGGCGCGGATTGCTCTTGATGCGCTCGAACAGCTCGGATTTGCCCGACAGGGCTGCCACGGCGTTCATGCGCGCGCCCCCGTCATGGCCGGGCCGGCATGGGATAGGGCCGGCTGGGCCGGGTGGCGGGCGCCGCTCGGGCTGCCCTGTCCACCCCGGCGGGCCTGGCAAATCCGGGCTTCGGCATGGCTAAGATCACGCTGCTGACAAAACACGCGTACTCCCCGCGATAGTTGATGAGATCTGGTTCCCGACCGGGGCGGGCCACGACAAGCGAGGCAGCGTCATCCCAGATTCGGCACGGTATCGATCATCAGCCAAGCCGGGTACGGACAATCCCGCGAATAAGCCTCGTTTTCCACTCGAATTCCCGCAATGGCCCAGCCGGAGCCGCAGGTACGCTTCGGGGGCTGGCACAGGCGGCGTGCGCGGATGCGGTATTTGCGGCATTCGCGGCGCATGGCGGCAGGATTGCCGGCAGCGGCCCGGGCGGGTGCCCGGCGCAACCCTCAATGACTCTTTCTCGAACCGGTTTTGGCCAAGGCAGGCTATGCCTGGCCTTGGGCGGGGCGGGTTCCAAGCGGATCGCCATGACTACCATCTCCTCCATCGACGGCATGCTGCAACAACTGCGCGGACTGGCGCAGAGCGCTACCGGGCAGCAAAGCCAGGCTGCCGCAGCCGAGCCGAGCGGCTTCGCCGGTGAACTGCAGCGCTCGCTGGCGCGCATCAGCAACGTGCAGGAACATGCATACGGCCAGGCCGAAGCGTTCGAAATGGGCAAGCCCGGGGTGGCGCTTAACGATGTGATGATCGATATGCAGAAGGCCAATGTGTCGTTTCAGACCGGGGTGCAGGTGAGGAACCGGCTGACGGCGGCTTATCAGGAAATGATGAATATGGCGGTTTGAGGGATTAGGCTGTTATATCTGTGCATCCTGGGGCTTCGTTTGGTGTCGCGGGTTTGCTCGCCTCTTTTGCCTTCTTTTATATCTCGCAATATGCTTGGGAGCCATCAATTCGATGGCCTCATGCCCTGAGCGATAGACCAAGTTTCTTTTAAATTTTTAGGGATCTGATTTAGGGTTTCAGGGCCTAAAGGCGAAGTGGCGTCTGGCTCTTTGGATTGGGTGGGTTGAGACAGGTATGCAGGGCCTAAAGGCGGAGTGGCGTCAGGCTCATGGGCACATGGAGGTGTCACTTTTCTTTACTCGTAAAGAAAAGTAACCAAAAGAAAGCGATCCTTGCAGGAGGCTGGCTTGTCGGGCTTGGTGGCTTTGCGGATTCGTGGTGGGCACGTCAGTTCTGCCTGACTGCTGGCGCTACCGGCGCGAACGGCATTGCCAATGCGGATGGCACTGGTTTCAGTGTAGCGCCCCTGATGGCAATGGTCCGTGGTGGCTCACGCATCTGCCGTTACCGGCGCGAATGGCCACTGCCTCCCGATCCTTGCGGATTCGTCGGGGGGGGGGGGGGGGCCGCATTTTTGTTTTTGGCGAAAGGAGGGGGCCCCCCGCCCCCCCCCCAACCACAACC
>NZ_JBYOJU010000006.1:153613-219402 GCF_057798855.1 Cupriavidus sp. 96C5-1
ATTGGATTCGTCGTGGGCGCGGTGGCTCCAGATTTTTGGTATTCGCCTCAAGCCGGGGCCACCGCGCCCACGACGAATCCAATGCCGTTCATGATCGAGTGGCCATATAAACTGGTAACGGAAGATGCCTGAATGGGAAAGCGAGATCGTCATTCAGGGGTCATAAAATGAAACCGCCGTCATTCGCAGCGGCAATGCCGTTCGTGCCGGTAGCGCCAGCAGTTTATTAGAACCGCTGCGCCCACCACGAATCCGCAAAGCCACCAATCCCGATAAGCCAGCCCCCCTGCAAGGGGTCGCTTTCTTTTGGTTACTTTTCTTTACGAGTAAAGAAAAGTGACACCTCCATGTGCCCATGAGCCCGACGCCACTCCGCCTTTAGGCCCTGCAGACTTGTCTCAACTCACCCAAGCCCAAGAGCCCGAAACCACTCCGCCTTTAGGCCCTGCCACCTCAAATAATGTCACTAAAAAACCAAGAAACAGCAACATCAAAAAATAGATCAATTCCGAAACAGCCATCAAACCAGAATGGATGAATCAACGCCACGGTGAAGACCGGCCAGCCATGGCAAAACACAATGGCCACTTGACACGGCTGCTCTCCCCATGAAAAGAGAGGGAGCGACGACCGTCGTCATTCCAGACGGTTCTGGCGCATCTGGCGGCTTCGTTCTGCACCTCTGCGCCCCATCACTCATACCCGGAAATACTCCTCCGCACCCGGTTCGCGCGCCGGCTTGCACACCAGGTCGCCGGCCTGGCCGGCATAGACCAGGCAATGCCCCGGGGTGTCGCGGTTGATGATGCTCACGCCCTGGGCAATGACGGAGCCGTCGCCCACATGGCTGCGCCCGATGATGGCCGTGTTGGGATACATCACCACCCCGTCGCCGATCACCGGTGCCACGCCGTGGTTCTTGCCTACGGTGGAGTTCTGGTAGAGGACCAGATAGTTGCCATAGGTGGCCTTGGCCAGCACGATGCCGACGGAATGCCCGATGAAGAAGACTTCCGGCATCTCGATCTCATAGAACAGATCGATGCCGTTGAGCGCCTTGTTCAGCAGGAACAGCCGGGTGCAGGCGCGCGCGTCGCCTTCGTTGCGCCAGATGGTGTTGGCGAGGTAGTAGAGGTACTGGCAGTACTGGCTTGAGTGCAGGTAGTTGAAGCGGCCCGGTTGCCACATGCGCACGGCGCCGATGCAGCGCTCCAGTCTTGCCAGCGCTTCGGCCTGGTGGCGCGCTATCAGCGGCAGCAGGGTGCCGGCCTTGCCGTCCGGCACCAGCGCCGCCACCTGGGCGCAAGTGTAGGCGGCCAGGCTTTCCGGTGTCTGGTCGATCAGTTCCACGTTCGTATTCCTTCCAGGCAGGTGGCCAGCACCGCGCGCACGTCGCGCGGCGCCACGCCCAGCGCGTGCAGCCGCGCTACGCTGCAGACCGCCGCCGGCTGCGGCCCGGTGGACCTGGCCAGTTCCACCGCCCAGCCCGCGCGGTTGAACGCGCCGGCCAGCTCGGCATTGGAGACATTGGCGCCGCTGGCGACGTTGAAGATGCCCCGTGCGTTTTGCCCGGACATGGCGCGCAGCGCGGCCACCACGTCGTCGAGGTGGATATAGTCGCGCACGAAGGCCGCATCGCTGTCCAGCACGAAGCGCCGCTCGGCCGACGCGCGCTGCAGCCATTCCGACAGGAAGCCCGGCGAGCCCGGCGTCCAGTCGAAGACACAGGACAGGCGCGCCACGGCGGAGCGCTGCGGTGCCAGCGTCAGGCAGAGGTTCTCGCCCAGCGCCTTGGACAGGTCGTAGAGGTGGCGGGGATTGGCCGGCTGCAGCGTGAGCGCACCGGCCTCGTCGCCCACCGGCAGCGCGGCGCTGTCGTACAGCCGGGTCGACGAGAGATAGACCAGGTGCTCCCAGCGGCCCGATTGCAGCAGCCGGGCCAGCAGGCCGACATGGGCCTCGACCGTATCGAACGGGCGGGCGGCAAAGTCGGCGGTCAGGCCGGCGCAATAGAACACGCGGCCGAGGTCGCGCGTCAGCAGGGCGGGCTCGTCCCGGCCGGGCACGTAGACTTCATGCCCGGCCTGGCGCAGCGCCTGGACCAGGCGCTGGCCGACAAAGCCGGCGCCGCCGATCACGGTACAAAGCACGCTATCGGACACGGCAAGGCTCACGACAGCGGGTGATGCAGGGCCGGATCGCGGTGCCACAGCAGCTTGGGGCTCACGCCGTGGCAGACCGAGAAGTCCGCGCCCTGCAGCAGGGCCGGATCCTTGACCGCCACCATGTTGAAGCCATGGGCCGGGCCTTCCAGGTAGACCTCGCCGACCGGGATCAGCTCGATCGGACGGCCGGCCATGTCCACGTTGGAGTTGAAGTCGCGCACCGCGAACACGCTGTAGCCAAAGCCCTGCAGCATGCGGATGATTTCGGCGTTTTCCAGGCCGTTGCTCCAGTCCACATAGTGGCGGTGCACCTCGAACACGATGTTCGGCGCATCCGGCGCCGGGCGCGAGAGCTGCCCGCGGGCGCCCTTGAACACGTCCAGCTCGGCGCCTTCGATGTCCAGCATGATCAGGCTGAGCTTGTCCAGCTTGTGCTGCGCGCAGTAGTCGTCGATGGTGATGGTGGCGAAGCTGTCGTCGCCGGCGGCGCCCTCGGCGCGCTCGGCGTGGGCGAAGGAGTCGTTGCCGACCAGGCGCAACTGGGTGCTGCTGTCGGACCACAGGCCCAGGCGCCAGCTATGGATGTTCTCCACATTGTTGAGCCGGGCGTTGTTGCGCAGCATGCCGAGCTGGTCGGCATTGGGCTCGAAGGCGTGGCAGGCGCCGCCCGCGGCGGCCAGTTGCCTGGCCATCAGGATGACCTGGTCGCCGAAGTAAGCGCCGCCTACCACTGCGTTGCCGCCACCCTGGCACAGCTTGACCAGCAGCTTGGTGGTTTGCGGCTCCCACACGTGATCGGGCGCGGCGGGCGTGCTCATCAGGAAGTCGCGCGCGATCTTGGTGCGATAGAGGAACTCGAACACCGTGCCGTCGGCCAGCGTCTTGCGCAGGCGCGAATCGTCGTCGTACATGGCATCGACGATGGGGCCGGTGATGTCGTCGCGCACGCTGCCCTGGTAGCCGGAAAGATCCTGCTCGATGGACTTGCACAGCGCGACCAGCCGGTCGCGCGCGGCCGCGTTGGTGCCAACTTCGCGCAGGGCTTGGGATAGTTTCTGCAATTGATCGGTACTCATGGATTGGCTCCGAAGTTTGGCTTGTTGGTCGGGGACCGGTTGGATTCGATACAGCGGAATTCAGGTATTCAGGTTCAGTAAGGATTGACTGACGAGAGCAGCGGCAGCGCGAGATCCTTGGCCGAGATCAACCGTGCCGCGCAAGGCGGCCAGGCGATGCCGATCTCGGGATCGTCCCAGCGCACGCCGCCGCTGTGGGCGGGTGCGAAGGGCACGGTCATCTGGTAGAAGACTTCCGACAGTGCGGTCAGCGTCTGGAAGCCGTGTGCCACGCCTTTCGGTATATAGAGCGCGCGCTGGTTCTGCGCCGACAGTTCCACCGAGAACCACTGCCGGTAGCTTGGCGAGTACGGCCGCAGGTCCAGGATCGCATCGAAGATGGCGCCGGTGGTGACGCGTACCAGCTTGTCCTCGCCGGCCGGCTCGTACTGGATATGCATGCCGCGCAGGATGCCGGCGCGCGTATTGCGCGACACGCTTTGCTGGATGAAGCGCCCGTTGAGCCCGCGCTCGGCAAACGCTTCCACGCAGACCGTGCGGGCAAAGAAGCCGCGTTCGTCCGCCAGTGGCTCCGGGTCCACCAGCCAGGCGCCGTCGATGGGGGTCGGCGTGAAGATCATGCCAGCACCGCGGTTTCCGGAATGGCCACCACGAAACGGCCGCCCCATGCGCGGATGCCGGCCATTTGCGCCATCACCTCGTCCTTGATGTTCCAGGGCAGGATCAGAAGGTAATCGGGACGGTCGCTGAAGACCTGTTCGGGCGCTACCACCGGGATGCGCGTGCCGGGCAGCAGCCGGCCCTGCTTGGTGGGGTTGCGGTCCACCACGTAGTCGATGAAATCGGTGCCGGCGCCGCAGTAGTTCAGCAACGTATTGCCCTTGGCGGCGGCGCCATAGGCGGCAATGCGCTTGCCGGCATTGCGCGCCTCGATCAGGAAGGCGAGCAGGTCGCGCTTGGCCTTGCGCACGCGTTCGGCAAAGCCCGCGTAGAGCGTGGCGGAGGTCAGGCCCGCGGCGTGTTCCTCTTCCAGCGCGGCGGCTACGGCGGGGCATGCCGCATGGTTGGCATCCGCATGGCAGGCGAACACCCGCAGGCTGCCGCCGTGGGTGGGCAGGTGCTCGACATCGAACACGCGCAGGCCTGCCCTGGCGAACACCGGCAGCAGCGCCGACAGCGACAGGTAGGAGTAGTGCTCGTGGTAGAGCGTGTCGAACTGGTTCTGCTCGATCAGGCGCAGCAGGTGCGGAAACTCCAGCGTGATCACGCCCTGGGGCTTGAGCACCTCGGGCATGCCGCCGACGAAGTCGTTGATGTCCGGCACATGCGCCAGCACGTTGTTGCCGAGCAGCAGATCGACTTCCCAGCCTTGCTGGCGCAGGCCGCGCGCAGTGTCCTTGCCGAAGAACAGCTCGCGGCTGTCCACGCCCTTGGCGCGCGCCGCGGCCGCCGTGTTCGCGGTAGGCTCCACCCCCAGGCAGGGAATGCCGGCCTGCACGAAAAATTGCAGCAGGTAGCCGTCGTTGCTGGCCAGCTCCATCACGCGGCTATCGGCGGCAAGGCCGAAGCGGCTGGTCATCGCGCTCACATAGCGCTGCGCATGCGCAAGCCACGACGTGGAATAGGAGGAGAAGTAGACGTAGTCGTCGTGGAAATGGGTCTCCGCGGGTGTGGCGTCGCGCAGCTGGACCAGCCAGCAGTGCTGGCACACCATGGCGTGCAGCGGGTAGAAGGTTTCCGGCATGGCGGTGTCGCCCGCCTTGATAAAGGCGTTGGAGACCGGCGACAGGCCGAGGTCGACGACGGTTTGCGCAAGGGGCAGGCCGCAAGCGCGGCAAGCCGGATCGGCGGCGTGAGCGGAATGGGTGGCGTGGGCAGCGTCTGTCATGCGCAGAATTGCTCGATTTGTCGTTCGGTGACGGACCGCGCCTGGGCCGGGGCTTGCTGCACGGCGCGATACCAGTGGGCGGTGGCCGCCAGGGCCTGGTCGAGCGACCAGCGTGGCTGCCAGCCGAGCAGTCCTCTCGCCAGGGCGGAGTCCAGGTGAAGATTGCGGGCTTCGTGCGGGGCCGTGGCGCCAGGCTCGGCGCGATGCGCCCAGCGCAGTTCGGGCCAGTGCGTTTCCAGTCGGGCGAGCACAGCGCCGACGGCGAGGTTGTCGGTGGCTTCCGGCCCGAAGTTGAACGCACGCGCGAGTTCCTCTTCCCCGGCCGTCAGGCGCGCGCCGAGCAGCAGGTAGCCGCGCAGGGCTTCCAGCACGTGCTGCCAGGGCCGGGTGGCCAGCGGATTGCGGATATCGAGGACGCTGCCGGCGGCGGCAGCGCGCGCGGCATCCGGGATCAGCCGGTTCTCGGCCCAGTCGCCGCCGCCGATGACGTTGCCGGCCCGCGCGGTCGCCACCAGCACGCCGCGCTCTGCCAGGAATGACTTGCGGTAGCTGGCGGCGACCAGTTCCGCGGCGGCCTTGCTGGCGCTGTACGGGTCATGCCCGCCGAGCGCATCGGTCTCGCGGTAGCCCCAGAACCATTCCTTGTTGTCGTAGCACTTGTCAGTGGTGACCACCACCACGGCGCGCACCGAAGGGCAATGGCGCACCGCTTCCAGCAGGTGGACCGTGCCCATGACATTGGTGGCCCAGTTGGCCACCGGATCGCGATAGCCGGCGCCGACCAGCGGCTGCGCCGCAAGGTGGAAGACGATCTCAGGCTGCGCCACCTGCAGGGCGCCTGCCAGCGTGGCGGCGTCGCGGATGTCGGCCAGATGGTGGGCGTGCAAGGCGTCCTGAACGCCGGCGGCGGTGAACAGGCCGGCCGGCGATTCCGGCGGCAGCGCATAGCCCGTCACCCGCGCGCCGAGGCGCGCGAGCCACAGCGCCAGCCAGGCGCCCTTGAAACCGGTATGGCCGCTCAGGAAGACCGGTCGGCCGGCGTAGCCATCGAGCATGCAGGTCACCATGTTTTCCAGGGCGCGGCGCCGGACTGCCATAGCTGCTCCAGCATATTCTTCTCGCGCAGGGTGTCCATCGGCTGCCAGAAGCCCTGGTGCTCGAAGGCGAGCAGGTGGCCGCGGCGGGCCAGATCTTCCATGGGCCCTTGCTCCCAGCTGGTCTTGTCGTCGGGAATCAGGTCGATCACTTCGGGCTGCAGCACGAAGAACCCGCCATTGATCCAGGCGCCGTCGCCGCGGGGCTTTTCCGCGAAGCCGGCGACCATGCCTTCACTGGTGCGCTCGAGCGCGCCATAGCGGCCCGGGGGCTGTACGGCCGCGACCGTGGCCCAGCGGCCGTGCTCGCGATGAAACGCAATCTCGGCGGTGAGGTCGATGTCGGAGACGCCGTCGCCATAGGTGAAGCAGAACGGCTCGCCCGGCGCCAGGTACTCGCGCACGCGCCGCAGGCGGCCGCCGGTCTGCGACTCCTCACCGGTATCCACCAGCGTCACGCGCCACGGCTCGGCCTTGCGGCAGTGCACGTCCATGCGGTTTTCCGACATGTCGAAGGTCACGTCCGACATGTGCAGGAAGTAGTTGGCGAAGTACTCCTTGATGACGTAGCCCTTGTAGCCCAGGCAGATGATGAAGTCATTGATGCCGTGCGCGGCGTACATCTTCATGATGTGCCACAGGATCGGCTTGCCGCCGACCTCGATCATGGGCTTGGGGCGCAGGTGCGATTCTTCGGATATGCGGGTACCCAGCCCGCCCGCCAGGATGACGGCTTTCATGCAGCTTCCTCCAACACCTGGATGCCCAGGATTTCGTGGGTCGAGGGTTTGCCCTGGCTATCGATCAGGGCCAGGTCGAGGCCGAACTGCTGCTGCAGGATATCGGCCACGGGACTTGTGTCATGGCCGCCGTCGCGCATCCGCGCGCTGAGCAGCCGGTAGAGCGGCAGATGGTAGGGGCGCAGGTTGATCGCTTCCATCAACAGTTCGAGGGCGCGATCATGGTTGCCGATGCGCTGCTCCATCTCGCCCAGCGCGAACGCGATCAGCCAGTGCTTGCTCCACTTGGCCGACATGTTCTCCAGCAGGCCGTTCAGCTCGAAATGCCGTCCCTCCTCCAGCAGCAGCCCGATGGTCAGCACCAGTTCTTCCATTGAGTGCCAGTCGCCGTTGCAGAACACGCCATCCTGCGTGCGCGGCTTGAGGTGGCTCACGTCGCGGTGCGGGCCGATCAGCTGCATGGCCTGGTCTTCGAACCAGCGCGTGAAGCCGGCCACATCGGCGATGGCGCTTTTCTCGAAGCGGTGCCGCAGGGTCAGGCGCAGCGCGTTGAGCTGCCCGGCGTCGGCGGCGAGCTGCGCGGCCATCGCGACGTAGGCTTCCTCGCTGTCGCAGATCAGGCCTTCCAGGCCCACCGCGTGCAGGAACGGCGCCGACACCCGGGTGTGGAATGCCGGCCCGGCCAGCGAGACCAGCGGCACGCCCATCCAGAGCGTGTCGCAGGTGGTGGTGCCGCCGGTCACCGGCGATGTATCCAGCGCGATGTCGATGTCGTGGTAGGTCAGGTATTGGTTCTTGCCTTCCCTTGGCACGCAGACGACGCATTGCGTGTCGATGCCGGCCTGTTCCATGCGCGCCAGCAGCGGTCCGCGCACTTCTTCCCGGTCGAGTCCTGCCGCTTCGATCAGCAGGCGGCTGCCGGGGCAGCGCGCCAGCACCGCGCTCCACAGCCGCAGGGTGCGGTCGGTCAGCTTGCCGATGTTGTTGCAGGAGCCGAAGGTGATGAAGCCGTTGCGCAGCGCGGGTGTTTCCCGGACCTGGTAGTCGGGCTGGTAGACCTGCAGCGGGCTGCCGATCAGCGGGTGGTAGACCGCGAACACGCCGGGCGCGTACAGCAGGTTCTCGGTGTAGTTCGATTCGCTGCCGGCCGGATCTCCGATCCGGTCGGTGACGCGATGCTGGATGGCGGGCATGCCGGTGCTGCCGGGATAGCCGAGCCAGGTGAGCTGCACCGGCGCCAGGCCATACACCATATAGTGCAGCGGCGAGATGCCGGTATAGCCGCCCAGGTCGATCAGCACATCGATGTTCTCCTCCCGTACCGCCTGCACGATTTCCGCTTCCGGCTTCTTGGCCAGGTTCACATAGCGGTCGCAGTAGATGGAGATCTTGCGCGTGACAGTGTCCTGGGTCGATTGCAGGCCAAGCGCCACCACCTCGAAGCGCGCGCGATCGATGTTGGCGATAAGCGGGATCAGGAAATAGGCACAGGCGTGCCGGTACAAGTCGTTTGACAGGATCCCGAGCCGGATCCGTTCGGAGCGCGGCCTGGCCACCACGGGCAATTCCGGCAGGCGCTCGCGGGCGAGTACCCGGGCAAAGTTGCCGGCCTCGGCCAGCAGCTCGCCCGCGCTGGTCTTGTCGCCGAACAGCAGCATGAACAGCAGGTTCGAGCGGATGTTCTTGTTGGTCGGGGCGCTTGCCGCGGCGCGCCTGAGCATCGTGATCGCGTCTTCGGCGAAGCCGGTGTCTTTCAGGTCATTGGCGTAGTTGGCCAACACGACGGGATGGTCCGGCGCGATCTCGACGGCTTTGAGCGACGCCTGCTTGGCGTCGGCGTGCAGGCCCAGCTGGCGCAGCACGATGGCGTAGTTCGCCCAGGCCTCAAGATAGCGAGGGTGCCGGGCCACGCAGTCCTGCAGCAAGGTCCTGGCATGCTCCAGCCGGCCCATCGTGGCGAGGATGCGGCCGCATACGGTCATCATGTCCGGCTGTCCCGGGTGCATCTTCAAGCCTTCCTCCGCGACACGGAGTGCATCTTCGTGCCGGTGCAGCAGCAGCAAGGAGAGGGCGTGCCAGTAGAAGGCGGCGCGCAGCCGCGGGTTGAGCTTCAGGGCCTTCTCCGCGTAGCCGATCGCTGCCTCGAACTGCCCGGTAGCATGGCTGTTCTCGGCTTTCTTGATGTAACGGTCCGCCTTGGAGCTGTTTGCGAGGTTCTTCATATTGGACGGATTGATTTACCGGGCGCGGCAACGGGGGGCGTGTGCACGATGACGGGCTGGCAATGGTTCAGATAGCCAGGTTTGCCGAGGTTGGCGGACTTGGCTGGATGGCTCAGGCATGTTCCTGCTCGGCCTCTGCTTCCTGCCCGACCTCGATGCCGAGGACTTCCAGCACCGTGGGCGCGCCCTGCTGCTCCAGGAACGCCAGCGTCACGCCCAACTGCTGCTGGACGAATTCGCCCAGCATGCTCTTGTCATACTGGTACTCGTCCAGCCGGGCGTTAAGCAGGCGGAACAGCGGCAGGTGATAGGTACGCAAGCCGATGCTTTCCATCAGGTAGTCGACCGCTGCCTCGTGCTGCCCGTCGCGGTGCTCGATTTCGGCCAGCACGTAGGGCACCATCCAGTGCCTGGGCCACTTCGCGGAGAAGTTCTCGAGCAGGGCGCGCAGTTCGATATGGCGCTGGGCCGCCAGCAAGCCGGCAACCGCGATCACGATTTCCGCCATGGTGTGCCAGGCGCCGGAGAAGTACACGCCATCGTGCGAGCCGGGCAAGCTGTCGACCGGCCGGTGCGGACCGACTGCTTTGGCAAGCTGGTCTTCCATCCAGCGCGCGAAGGCGGCGCCGTCGGCCAGGGGACCCTGCTCGAAACGCTGCCGCAGCGACAGGCGCAAGGCGTTGAGCTGGCCCGCGTCTGCGGCCAGTTGCGCGGCCATCTCGACGTACTCTTGCGCATCGCGGCAGATCAGGCCATCCAGGCCGAGCGCATGCAGGAAGCTGGCCGACATGCGCGAGTGGAAGGCCGCCCCCGCCAGCGTGATCACCGGCACGCCCATCCACAAGGCGTCGCAGGTGGTGGTGCCGCCGGTCAGCGGCACGGTGTCCAGCATGATGTCGATGTCGTGGTAAGTCAGGTACTGGTTCGTCGCCAGCCTGGGGATGCAAGCCACGCGGACCGGGTCGATGCCGGCACGCGCCAGGCGGGCCAGCAGAGGGCCGCTGACGGCTTCGTTGTCGAGGTCGCGTGCTTCGATCAGCAGGCGGCTGCCCGGGCAACGCGCCAGCACCGCGTGCCACAGTGCCACGGTCTGATCGGTGACCTTGCCCAGGTTGTTGCAGGAGCCGAAAGTGATCGCGCCGGTGCGCAGCGCCGGCGTCTCCTGGACCCGGTACTTTGGGCCGTACGCATTCAGGGGGCTGTGTATCAGCGGCGCGTACGTGCAGAAGACGGTGGGCGCCCTGAGCAGGGTCTCGGTGTAGTGGGGCTCGAAGCCTTCCGGGTCGCAGGTCGCGTCGCTGATGCGGTACTGGATGGATTTCAGTCCGGTGCTGCCGGGATAGCCCAGCCATGTCATCTGCACCGGAGCCAGCCCGTGGACCATGTATGGCAGCGGCGAATTGCCGGTATGCCCGCCGAGATCCATCACGACGTCCAGCTGCGCGTTGCGAATGGTCTCCACGACATCGGCCGTGGTTTTGCCCGCCAGCTCGATGAACTCATTGGCGTGCAGCCGGATCTTGTCGGTGACATGGTCGCTCAGCGGGTTGAGCGAGAGTGCCACCACCTCTACCCGCGAGCGGTCCAGATGCGCCATCAGCGGCAGGATGAAGTAGGCACAGGCGTGCCGCATCAGGTCGTTCGAGAACAGGCCCAGGCGGATCGGACCGCTGGTACGCCGCGGCGCGCCGGCTTCGCGCGGCAGGCGCGGGCCGGCCAGCAGCAGCGTCTCGTAGGTCTTGGCTTCGCGCAACAGGTCGGGCGCCGTGGTGTCCTCGGCGAACAGCATGGCGAACAGCAGGTTGGCCCGGATGGCGATGTTGCCCGGGGCCAGCTTTACCGCTTTGCGCAGGGCAGGCATGGCCTCGGCCATTTCACCCGTTTCCTTCAGGGCCAGGGCGTAGTTGCAGGCCGCGGTGGCCTCGTTGGGGTTGATCGCCAGCGCCTTGCTGGCGGCCTCCCTGGCCGCCGCGGGCTCGCGCAATTCCAGCAGCAGGGCGGCATAGTGCACCCAGGCGCTGAGCGAGCCGGGGTCGGCGCCGACACATCGCTGCAGCAGTTGCCTGGCTTCCTCGTGCTCGCCGTTGCGCAGCAGGACGAAGCCGCCGAGAGACATCAGTTCGATATCGTCCGGGAAATGCTGCAGCCCGTCGTGCAGGATCTCGCCGGCCTTCCTGGTGTCCTGTAGTGCCAGCCACGCGGCCATCTGCCAGTAGGAGGCGTCGGCCCGCTTGCCAAGTATCTGCTCCGCATTTTCGGCTTCCCTGAGTACAACGCGGTACTGGCCGGCCTGATAGGCTGTGCGAGCCTTCTCGATCTGGCGGGGAGACTTGGGAGCAATCTGGGTAGGTTTCATCGGTTGGGCCCGTCTTGGCGGGCTGGTACAGGCAATGCGCTTGTTGGCGATGCCGCCGCATACCGGGCAAGGCGGTTTGCGGCGGTGATTGCCAGGCTGTTCCGGCCCCTGAAAGTTATCAGGACGGCAAGCGCGGGGAGGCCGGAATACGGGCCAAAAACGAGGCCAATTCCAGAGGCGGGACAGTCGAGAGGAGGATGCGGCGCTTTCGCGCGCGGGGCCGGCGCGGGGCGCGGGGGCTCAGCGGGGGAGGGGTGTCGTCGCTGCCGGTGCGGCGGCGGCCTCCGCCTGCTCCAGCTGGTACAGCCAGGCCAGCAGTTCGGCCACGGCCACGTACAGCTGCTCCGGGATGCGGGAGTCCAGGTCGACCTGCATGAGCAAGGTCACCAGGGCCGGGGAATTGTGGACATAGACGCCGCTGTCGCGGGCGCGGGCGATGATGGCATCGGCGACTTCGCCATAGCCCTTGGCCACCACGCGGGGGCTCTGGTCGCGCGTCTCGTCGTAGCTCAGCGCTACCGCGGTGCCGCGCGCGTTGTCGTCGGGATGTTTCACTGCCTGCTGCTCCCGGCGGGCGAGAGGACGCCTTCCACCGCCAGCGCGGTGAGATCCAGGCCGGTAGCGGCGAGGCGATCCTGAAGCTGCGCGCGCGCGGCCTTCAGCAGGTTGACCGAGGCGGGCGCGGCCAGCCTGGCTTCAATGCCGTTGCCAGTCAGGCTGAGGCGGGCTTCCACCGTGCCCAGGTTGGGGAATTCGAGGACCAGCCGGGTCGACCAGACGCCGCCGGCAATGGCATCCGGCTCGCCGTGCGCGCGCGCGGGGTTGTCGTCCTGTTCGCGCGCGATCTGCCATTCCATCGGCGTGCCTGGCCACGCTTCGCCCATCCAGCGGAATTGCTGGGTTGCCAGCGTGTCCAGCTGCTGGCGGACCAGCGTGGTGGCGTCGGCATGCACGGCGGGGCCGCTGGCGAGCTGCGACGGGGCGGTGTCCGCTGCGCTGGCGGCGCGGATGCTGTCGGCGGTGAGCGGCAGCATCCGCGCCGCGGGCGAGGCTGGCGAGGCAGAGGCTGCCTGGTAGGCCTGGGTTGCCTGCTGGGCCAGGTGCGCGGAGGGCGTGGGCGGATTCGCGGCGGGGCCTGCCGTCGCTGTGGCGGCAGGGCCGGGGGCCGGCGCTGAATACGTGACCGTATTCTTCGGCGCTTGCGCCGGCGTGCCGGCGCCTTCCTCGGGGAGCGCGAGGCCGGTGGACTCCGCCACCGCGGCAGCGGCTACCCTGGCGGCGCCAGCGGTGGCAAGCGTGGGGGTGGCGGCCGGCTCATAGGTCAATTGCAGCACAGGTTGCGCGCTGTTCCTGTCCGTGCTGGCCGGGGCCGGCGGCGCGGGCGGGCGTCCCAGCATGGCCTGCGGCTCGCGCATCAGGCTGTCGAGCTGGCGCGTGCCATTCAGCCATTGGCCGAGATGCGATTCATAGAACAGTCCGCTCTGTCCCACCTGGCGGGCCAGTGCGCTGGCCAGTGCGCCGGCCTGGCCGTTGCCCGGCGGCGTGGCGACCAGCGGCGCGGCGCCGCGCAGCGGCACGGCGTCGGTGCTGTCGAGGATGTCCAGGATGACGCGCGCCGCCGTGCTGAGCGACTCGCGGGCGGAAGTGGTCGTTGCGCCGTCGGGGGCGAGCGGCGTGCCGGTACCCACCATTCCGGCACGGCCCTGCTGCACCGTATTGCCGCCCGCGGAAGGCCCCACGGTGTCGGTGACGGTGCCAACGGGCTGCAGAGCGGCCAGCTTGGCAACGGTGAGCGCGGATTTCAGCGCCTGCGGGTCCGCGCGCAGGGCAAGCGCCGCGTCCGGCGGAAGGTTGATGCCGACCATTCAGCGTGTCAGGCAGGCGTGCTGGCGCTGTAGGCCTGATGCAGGTCCTGGCGGCGGCGCGAATTGTTCAGCAACTGGCCAAGCTCTTCCAGCTTGGGCGTCACCAGGTTGCGGATGGCAGCATCCTGCGACAGGATGGTTTCGAGCATCCCGTAGCGGTAGCGCCGCTCGTCGGCAGTCAGCGAAGCTACGTCGTCGATGATTTTCAAGGTGTTGACCTGGGCGACATAGCCGGTTTGCAGCGCGCCCAGCGTCTCCCACTGGCCCGCGCGGGCGGCCTCGCACATCAGCCCGGAAAGGCGTAGCAGTTCTTCGTAGCAGGCGATCAGTGGCTTCTTCTGTTTCAGCATGTCAGGCTCCTATGGAAACGGCTTCCATCGGCCTGAATGCCTGGTTGGCAGGCTCCGGCTCCGCGGCGGCGGGGTCGATCTGGCTCCAGGCCGAGGCGATATTGGCCAGCAGCTTGTCCACCTCGTTGAGGCGGTTGTCGTCGTTGTGCAGGTTGGACAGCATCAGCTGCCGGGTCATGTACTCGTAAAGCGTATCGAGGTTGCCTGCCAGGTCCGCGCTGGCGGCGTGATCGAGCGAGGCGCGCAGCCCGGTTTCGATGATGCTGATGGCGTGGGAGATGGCTTTGCCCTTGTCGGCAATATTGCCTGCTTCCATGTGGAACCTGGCTCGGGCGATCGCCGCCCGCGCACCGTCGAACAGCATGACGATGAGGCGGTGGGGAGAGGCACTCATGGCCCCGGTTTCGTTGCCGACGTTGGAATAAGCGTTGGCGGCGGTGCGTGCATACATAGCGGCGATCCCTGAGTTTGATATGGCGTATTGGTTGGCCCGGCCGCGCTCAGCCCGAAGAACTGGTCGACGAGCTGAACTGCTGCGTCAGGTAAGTCTTGGTTGAGTTCATCTGCGCCATCACCGTGTCCAGGTTCTGGAATTCAGCCTGGTACTGGGCGATGGCGGCAGTGATCTGGGCCTGTGTGCTGGTGTAGTCGGTTGCCAGCGACTTGAGCGTGGCGTTGACGCCGTTGGTGGCGGAGGTCAAGGCGCCCGTGGTGCTGACAAAGCCGGTCGCCGTGTTGGAGAGCTGGTTGCCGTAGCCAGATTTGCCGTCGGTGCCGCTCAGCAACTGGGCCACGCCGGTGCGGTTGCTGGTGAGGGCGGCGTTCAGCTTGCTCGAATCCAGCGCCATGGTGCCGTCGGCATTGAAGCTGATGCCGATCTGCGTCAGGTTGGTCAGTCCGGTGGTGCCGACGGCCGTCTGCGGCGTGTTGATCACGTTGCGCAACTGGTTTTCGATCACGCGCAGGGTCGAGTCGCCCAGCAGCACGCCGGCGGTGTTGGTGGACGCGTCGTAGGCGGAGAGTTGCGACGCCGTGGACTGCAGGGTGTTGTACGAAGTGACAAAGCTCTGCACGGCGGTGGCCATCGCGCTGGTGTTGGTGGCCACGCTAACCGTGCTGGTGCCGGTGGAAGCCAGGTTCAGCGTAACGCCCTGTGCCGCGCCCTGCACCGCATTGGTGGAGCTGGTGACGGCCAGGCCGTTGATGGTGAGCTTGGCGTCCTGGGCAGCGATGTTCTGCGTCATCGCGGTGGTGCCGCCTGGGTTGTACGTCAGCAGGTTGCTGATCGTGGTGGGGCTGCCGCTGCCATTGCTGCTGACCGAAATGCTCATGCTCGACGCGGCGCCGGTGGTGTTCGAGGTCAGCGACAGGTGGTAGGGCGTGCCGCTGCCGTCGTTGACGATACTGGCGGTGACGCCGGCATTGGCGGCATTGATGGCGTCGCGGATGCCGCTCAGCGTGTCGTTGGTACCGTTGATGTTGATCGACGTTGCCGCGCTGCTGCCGGGCGTAAACGTGGTGGTGCCGCCGCTGGTGGTGGTGGTGCCGAACTGGATCTGGATGGTGGCGCTGCCCAGCTGCAGGCCGGTGCTGTCGACCACGCCGCTCGAGATCAGCGTTTGCGCCTGCGCCAGCTGCGATACGTTGACCGCGTAGCTGCCCGCCACCGCGGTGCTGTCGGCGGTGGTGCCGAGCACGCTGGTGTTGCTGGACGAGGTGGTGGTGCTGTTGTAGAGGCTGGCCGTGCCGAGCGCGGCGGAGGTGGCCTGGAACGAGGCCAGCGCGCCCTGCAGCACGCCATAGGCGGACAGCTTGGTATTGGCGGCGGTCTGCTGGTTGGTGATGGGGGTGAGTTTGGCTTGTTCCGCCGTCTGCAGATTGCTCAGCAGGGTGCTCAGGTCCAGCCCGGAGCCAACGCCGAGCGACGAAATCGGGGAGCTTGATGTGCCAGTTGAACTCGTAACACTCGTTGAACTCATGATTGGTACCTGTAAGTGAATATATACGGGAGGGTGCCCGTTCAGGCGGTTTGATGAATCAAGAGGCCCTGCAGCTTGTCGATGGCCCTGACGATACGCAGGACTTCTTTCGATGGGAATTGGCGAATGGTCTCGCCGGTGACCTTGTCCACAACGCTCGTCACCATCCGGTGCGTGGCCTTGTCGATGCTGACGCGTACCTCGAGCGGGGTGGCCTGCAGGGCGTCGTTGAGGCTCTTGAGCGCGCTGTCCAGTTCGGCGCTGCCGGCCGCATGGGATCCGGATCCGTCTGCCGGCTTCGATCCTGCGGCATTCGAATTCGAGCCTGCAGCCGCGGCGGACGTCACCGTCCCGGACACCGGGGAGGTGGGTTGGGAGGCGATGGTCGGCAGCAGCGGTTCGGTCGAACTGATCATGATCTGTCTTTGCAACGGTTGGGCCGGTGCACGAAAGGCTCCGGTCGAAACGCATCCAGAGCGGAGGCCGCTCTGGAAGTATTGCCGGCAAGACGGGCCCGAGGAGGGCCCGTCTTGCTAGGAGACCGCCGTCTGTTGCGCGATTAACGCAGCAGCGACAGCACGCCCTGGTTCGACTGGTTGGCCTGGGCCAGCACGGAGGTACCAGCTTGTTGCAGGATCTGGGCGCGCGACATGTTCGACACTTCGGTCGCGTAGTCAGCGTCCTGGATCCGCGAGCGCGAAGCCGACAGGTTGGTCACCGCCGAACCCAGGTTCGAGATGGCCGAGTTGAAGCGGTTCTGAACCGCACCCAGCGAGCTGCGCAGCTTGTCGACCGTGGCCAGCGCCTTGTCGATCAGGGCCAGCGGGTTGGTGCTGCCCGAGCCGGTGAACTGGGCCGTTGCGGTGGTAGTGCCGGCGGTGCTCAGCTCGATTTGGGTGGCGTCCGTGACCGACGTGGTCGCCGCGCCGCCGTTGGCCTGGGCGCCAGCCTGCGTACCGGCGGACAGCGCGTAGTTGTTGCCGCCTTGGGTGATGAAAGCGACCGCGGCGCCGCTGGTGTCGGCACCGACCTTGACCAGCTGGCCAGCCACGGTGTTGCCGGTGTTGCCGTTGGCGGCATCGCCGATCTTCACTTGCACCTTGTTCAGGGTGACGTTGCCGGTGGCGGCGTCGACCGAAGCGGCGTAGTTGTCGTTGCCGTACTTGACCACGTAGTTGCTGGTGGCGTTGCCGGCGGTATCCAGCACGTTGTTCAGCGTCAGGGAGCTGGTGCTGACGGTCGAGCCGACGACGGCGGACAGCGCGTTGGCGGCCGAGGTCAGGTTGACGGCAACCGGTGCGGCGCCGGTGGAAGCGGCCACCGTGGTGATGGCGGAGCTGGTGCTCAGGGCGTTCTTGGCGACCGTGAAGCCGGTCATGCCCAGGGTCTTCGAGCTGATTTCCTGCAGGCCGATCGAGATGGTCTGGCCGTCTTGCGCGCCAACCTGCACGTTCAGCGGGGTTGCGCTGGAGGACAGCACCTTGACGCCGTTGAAGTCGGTCTGTTGCGAGGTACGGTCGATTTCAGCCAGGCGCTGGGTGATTTCGTCCTGGATCGATTTCAGGTCGCTTGCCGAGTTGCTGCCCGTTGCGGCTTGCACGGCCAGGGTACGGATGGCCTGCAGGTTGTTGTTGACTTCGTTCAGCGCGCCTTCGGTGGTCTGCGCCAGCGAGATGCCGTCGTTGGCATTGCGCTGGGCTTGCGTCAGGCCGTTGATGTTGGCGGTGAAGCGGTTGGCAATGGCCTGGCCGGCAGCGTCATCCTTGGCGCTGTTGATACGCAGGCCCGAGGACAGGCGCTGGATCGCCGTGTTCAGCGACGATTGCGACGAGCTCAGGTTGTTCTGAGTCATCAGGGACAGCGTATTGGTATTGATGGTCATCGACATGGTACAACTCCTATTTTTATCACAGTAGGTAGTTCAATCCGGCTGTTGCCGCAACGCTGGCTGCCTGGTAAAGCAGGGCGAGAAGTGCCACCGTTGTTTGGGTTATCGGTTGGGGCCGGGAAAGATTTAGAGTGATCTTTGCGATGAACCGATACCGGGCTGCAGATAGGAATTGCGATGGAGATGGCCGCGGCCGGCTTGGCAGCCTGCCAGCCGCGGCATGGCCTAGCGGCGCTTGCGCGTGCGCGGGGTATATAAGCTGACGAAATCCGGCGAGCTCTCCGCGCCGGGCACCGACGCGATGGCCTCGGGCGCATGGGCAGGCGTGATCACGGCGATGGCGTGCTTGTAGATGACTTGCGGTAGCGGGTCCTGCGGCGTTTCCGCCAGCAGCACCATATAGCTGTCCGAGGCCACGATCACCCCGTGCAGGCGGATGCCGCTGGCCAGGTGCACCACGACCGGATTGCGGCTGGCAATGTGGGTAGACAGTTGTAGATGCTGCAGCCTCCTGCTTGGTCGATCGATCCTGCTTTCCTTCTTCTTCACAACGTCTCCGGAAGAGCCCGCGCGGGTTCTGGCGGCTGGCGAGGGTCCGGTGACCGGACCCGGGCAATTGGGTAGGTACAGCACTGCTGGGCGCGGGCTGCGGCGTGGCCTGGGCGGGGCGGGAAATGAAACATCCGCTCTCGGTGCTGGCGCTGTGACTGGCTGCCCGGGGCGCGACCGGCCGCGGCGTGGGCCGGACCGGCGGATCCGATGCTGCCCCGCAAACGTTGGCGGTGGGTGCCGCCAGAAGAGAAGGGGAATACTTCAGGGGCGAGGGTAACAAAATTTTACAAATCTGGATGGTTGGGCGGCATGCCGGAATTAGAGGCTTTACTCTAATAATGCACTTGCGTCACAATGTTCATCCACAAGGGATGTGCCATTGCGCCGCAAGTCCCAACGCCACCAGCGCCTGCGTCCCCGTGCGGCACGGGTTTGCAGGCAGCAAGGTGGCCCTGGCCTTTTGGCGAGGTGCCTTCCATGTCGAACATTCGTCACTTGCGTGGCATTTTCGGCATTTTTTCTATCAGAGATATCCCTGATAGAAATTGGATTTACACCTCATGTAAGCGCGGTTTATATTCGCTATGGAGCCTTTCGGCTCTTCGCAGTCCTGGAAAGCCTACGAGCACCCCGCGCGTGGGCTTCTTTTTTTTGCGCCACTTGTTTTGTTTGTGCGCCTCCGGCGACAAGCGCCGATGACGGCACTTCGGAGTGCCTGAGTGTCATTAGACGACAGGTCGCGCTTCGTCAATCCCTCGAATTGCCGGGCTTTTTGCCCCTATATCTCCTTTCTTTTTCGCATTTTCCCTTTTATTTGGCGAAATCGCCGCGCATTCCTCAAGCTTGCCCCCTTGCTGCCGTTAAGCCCGCGGTGCGGTGTCGAGCCGGAAGTGTGTCCGGAGCGGGAAAAAAGCGCTCGCGATGAAAGCAAAAGGAGCCGGAAAACATGCGTTGGTTGCGAAACTTTGGCATTGGGGCGCGCCTGACGATGGCGTTTGCGGTAGTGGCATTGCTGCTCGTTGCCGTTGCCGTGTTGGGCATGACGTCCCTGCGCACCATGAACGAATCGATGCGCATCACGGTGCAAGGGCGGCTGTTCAAGGTGCTGGACATCGAACGCGTCAAGCAGGACGCGTTGTCGATCGGCATCCTGGTGCGCGATGCCACCCTGAATGAGGATCCCGTTGCGGTAAGGCGCAATGCCGAGCAGATTCTCGCGCTGCGCCAGGATATGGGCGCCACGCTGGACGAACTGGGCAAGTGGCTTTCCACCTCGGCCAAGCCGGAAGTCCAGGAAACCTATCGCCGCCTGGCCGAGGCGCGCCAGGGCTATAACGGTCAGCTCGACATGGTGCTGCGGCAGTTGCAGGGCAACGAGTTCGACGGCGCCCGCAGCGCGCTGGTGTCCACCTTGTCGGCGGCCCAGGCACCTTATTTCGACAAGCTCGGCGAGTTGGCCGAGACCGGGCGCAAGGTGGCCCTGGCCGCGGTGCAAGAGGCGAATGCCAGTTATGAGATGGCCCGCAACCTGCTGCTGGGCCTGGCCGTGGTGGCAGTGGCCCTGGCCGCTGCCCTCGGCATCGGCATTACGCGCTCGATCACGCGTCCCGCGCGCCATGCGCTGGAAGCGGCACAGGCACTGGCGCAAGGCAACCTGACTTATGCCATCGAGGCGCGCAGCGACGACGAGATGGGCAGCATGCTGGGTGCGCTGGAGCGTGCTTTTGGCCAGCTGGCTGCGCTGGTGCATGGTATCCAGGGCGCGTCGCGCTCGATTGACGGCGCCACCCGTGAAATCGCCAGCGGCAATACCGATCTTTCCCAACGC
Source organism: Cupriavidus sp. 96C5-1 (assembly GCF_057798855.1). Lineage (NCBI taxonomy): Bacteria > Pseudomonadati > Pseudomonadota > Betaproteobacteria > Burkholderiales > Burkholderiaceae > Cupriavidus > Cupriavidus sp. 96C5-1. Next base: position 173,617 of record NZ_JBYOJU010000006.1, read on the forward strand.
ACCGAAGAGCAGGCCGCTTCGCTTGAGCAGACCGCGGCTTCGATGGAGCAACTGACTTCCACGGTCCGGCAGAACGCCGCCAATGCGCGCCATGCCAACGAACTGGCGGCCAGCGCTTCCGGCGTGGCTACCGAGGGCGGCCGCGCCGTGCGCAGCGTGGTCGAGACCATGCAGCATATTTCGCAGTCGTCGGCCAAGGTGGCCGAGATCGTCGGGGTGATCGAAGGGATTGCCTTCCAGACCAATATCCTGGCGCTCAATGCGGCCGTGGAAGCGGCCCGCGCCGGTGAGCAGGGCCGCGGCTTCAGCGTGGTGGCGGCCGAAGTGCGCAGCCTGGCGCAGCGCTCCGCCTCGGCTGCGAAGGAAATCGGCCAGCTGATCCATGGTTCGGTGGGGCAGGTGGCGCATGGCGCCAAGCAGGTGGAAGACGCCGGCCGCACCATGGACGATATCGTCGGCGCGGTAAAGCGCGTGACCGACATCATGGGCGAGATCGCCGCCGCGAGTGAAGAGCAGTCGTTGGGCATCGAGCAGGTCAACCGCGCCATCAGCCAGATGGAAAGCGTGACGCAGCAGAATGCCGCGCTGGTGGAAGAGGCTGCCGCTGCCGCCGAGAGCCTGCAGCAGCAGGCCGCTGGGCTGGTGGGCGAGGTCTCACGGTTCCAGGTGACGCCGGCGGAAACGCTGGCCGCGCAGCCGCTCCGGGCTGAGCGGGCCGCCGCCCCGCGCGCGGCTGCGGTGTCCCGCGCGGCACCGGTGCCGGCCGCCCGGCGCCCGGCACCGCATGCCGGCGCCAGGAACCATGCGCCGGCGCGCCCGGCAGCGGCACCGGCAGCACCGAAGACGCCGGCTGCGGCACCCGTGGCAACGGCGGTAGCGCCCAAGGCGACTCCCCGGCCGGCCGCCGCCGCGCCGCGCGCTGGCGCGGTCCGCACCGGCCGCCAGCCCGTGCTGCCCAGCAAGGCCCGCGCACCGGTGGTGCGCCAGACGCGCGAGCCGGTGCTGCCGGCCAGGACGCAGCCGTCGGCACGGCAAGCCAAACCTGCCATGGCCGCCCCGGTGGCAGCGCGCCGTGCCGCGCGCACGCCGGCTGCCGCAGGCCTTGCCGTGGCCGGCGGCGACTGGGAATCCTTCTGAGCCTCCCGGAGAGGCGAGGGCTGGCAGCGCTGCCAGGGACAATGCAGGGCGGAAGGCTTCGGCCTACAATAGCGCCCTTGTATACAAAATAACAGGCAGGAGCGCGCCGGCGCGTCCGCGGTGCCGGCATCGCGCTTCATGTCCCCGCAGCGCTTCTCTCCCCCAGCCCGCCCATGACCGCCGTTTCCCAGCCATTGCTCGCGATGGCTACAACGCCCCCATCCTCCACGCCCGCCGCGGCCTCCTCATCCCTCTCTGGAAACGGCCCGCCGGCAGTGCCGCCGGCGCCCGTGATGCAGGTCATCTTCGGCCTGATGCTGGCCATCCTGCTGGGTGCGCTGGAACAATCGATCGTGGCCGTGGTGCTGCCGGAGATTGCGCTGCAGCTCAATGGCTTCGAGGTGATGGCGTGGGTGGTTTCGGCCTACCTGGTGGCATCGACGGTGGTGACGCCGATCTACGGCAAGCTGTCGGATCTGCTGGGGCGGCGGTCCGTGCTGTCGTTCGCGATCGTGCTGTTCTTCCTGGCCTCGGTGGCCTGCGCGATGGCGCAGACCATGCCGCAGCTGATCGTCGCGCGCATCCTGCAAGGGCTTGGCGGCGGCGGCCTGATCTCGGTGTCCCAGGCCACCATCGCCGATGTGGTGCCCCTGCGCGACCGTGGCCGCTACCAGGGCTATGTGAGCGGTGTGTGGGCGGTGGCCAGCATGGCGGGCCCGGTGATCGGGGGCTACCTGGCGCATTACCTGTCGTGGCGCTGGATTTTCTGGATCAACCTGCCGCTTGCGCTGATCGCCCTGGTGGTGGTGCGCCGGGCGCTCAAGCACCTGCCGGTGGGCGGGCGCCGTCATCGCATCGATTATGTCGGCGCATTGCTGTTCGGCGGCGGCCTGACCGGCGTGCTGGTGTTCCTGACCCGGCTGGGGCAGGGCCAGTCGGCCCTGGCGGCGCAGACACTTGGCCTGCTGCTGGCAGGTCTGGCGGCCCTGGTGCTGTTCGTCTGGCAGGAGCGCCGGGTCGCCGATCCGATGATCCCGCTGGCCATGCTGCGCGTGCCGACGGTGACGATCTGCTGCATCACGCTGTTCCTGTGCTTCTTCCAGCTGATCGCCATGTCCGTGCTCCTGCCACTGCGTTTCCAGGTGGTGGGCGGCGCGCAGGCCGACGCCGCGGCGCTGCGGCTGGTGCCGCTGACGCTGGCGATCCCGTTCGGCGCGTTTATCTCCGGCCGGCTTATGTCGTGGAGCGGCCGCTACAAGCCGCTGCAACTGGCGGGCTCCCTGGTCGCGCCGCTGGCGATCGTGGCGCTGGCCTTCGTCGATCCCCATGCGGTGCTGCTGACCGCGCTGGTCATGGTGGTGCTCGGCTTGTCCATCGGGCTGCAACTGCCCAGCGGGCTGGTGGCGACCCAGAACGCGGTGCCCCCGAACCAGGTCGGCGTGGCCACGGCGCTGACCGCATTCTCGCGCATGCTGGGCGGAGCGGTAGGCGTGGCGGTGCTGACCACGGTGCTGATCGGGTTGCTGCGCCATAGCGGCATGGGCGTGGCGGACCTGCGCGGCGGCGAGGACATCCTGATGAGCATGTTCCACCGCGCCATGGTGGGCGGCGATACGGCCGACGCCGGCGCAGTGCGGGCCGCTGCCGAGGTGGCGTTCCGTACGCTGTTCCTGCTGAGCGCGGCCGTATCCCTGGTGGCGCCGTTCCTGGTGGCCCGCCTGCCGGAGGCCACCCTGCGCGGCAGCAGCAGTACCACCACCGTTGCCGCGAGCATGGATTAAGCGCTGCCGGGCTCCGGTGCTGTCCCGGAGCCCGGCGCGCCGGCCGTGCTTTTGCCCAGGAAGCCGAACTCGACAGGCGTCTTGGCGTAGAACACCTGGATGTCCTCCTGCGCCAGCCGGTCGAACAATCGCTGCACTTCGTCCGCGGTGGCGATCACGGTGATCTCTTCGGGCCGGTCGGCCAGTTCCACGAAATGCCAGGTGTGAAAGCGGTGGTCATGGCCGATGCCTTCGGCCGCCACTGTGTGCGTGGCGCCGCGAATATGCAGTTCCCGCAGGATCTGCAGCAGCCAGTGCGATAACTGCTTGCCGTGGTGGCGGCGATTCTCGACGGTGAACAGCGTGAGCTGGAAGCCTTGCACGTTAGCCCCTCCTATGCGTCCCAGCGGCGGTGTACGCGTGCCGCGGCCGCGGCATCGACGGCGCACCGCGACAGGGTGCTGTCTGCAGTTTAGGCCAGCCGCGGCGAGCGATCCCGTGTGACGATCCGCCGGGAGCGGGCGGCCCGCGCCGGCCTTTCCGACGCTTTCCTGACCGCCTGCCTGCCGATCGCCGGCATTTTCTTCCCAGCGCGCCTGCGCCGCGCACCGGACCACGGATCGGCGATGTTCCCAGGGATAACCCTAGTCTCCTTCCTTGAGGAGGGCGGCTATATTCTGTTTGGTTCCATTTATGGTTTGTTGTTTTGTATATGAAACAAACCGGCGTTGGAGCGAGGCAGTCGTCTTATCCACTCCAGGTCAGGCCTTTCCAATGCATTATCAGAAGCGTGAAATCAAACTCCGGCGTGCGATGCGCAGGACGGCACTGGCCTGCCTGGCGGCCGCCGGCACGTGGCAAGGCGCCGTACCCGCGGCCCGGGCGGATCCGGCCGCCGCGTGCGGCACGCTGCGCATCGTCGTGCCGTTCCCGGCGGCCGGCCCCGCCGACCTGCTGGCCCGTACGCTCGCACAAGGCCTGCACCAGCGGCGGCGCGTCACTGTGGTGGTGGACAACAAGCCCGGCGCCAATGGCAATATCGGCATCGACGCGGTGCGCCGCGCGGCGGGCGACGGCTGCACGCTGCTGGTCGCGCCGGCCGGCAACCTGACCATCAACCCCATCCTGTTTCCCGCGCTGTCCTACCAGGTGGAGCGCGACTTCCGTCCGGTTTCCCTGCTGGCGAGTTCGCCCAATGTGCTGGCGGTGCATCCGTCGGTCCGGGCCAACTCGGTGCCGGAACTGGTCGCGCTGGCGCGGCGCGCCAGCCCGCCGCTCGGCTATGCCAGTCCGGGTGTGGGCAGCGGCCTGCACCTGGCCGGCGAGCTGTTCCGCCGGCAGGCGGGCATTGCGCTGCTCCATGTTCCTTACAAGGGCACTACCCAGGCGCTCAACGATGTGGTCGGGGGACAGGTCCCGATCCTGTTCGGCACGCTGCCGACGCTGGCGCCGTTCATCCGCTCCGGCGCATTGCGCGCACTTGCCGTTACCCAGGCCAGGCGCTCGCCCGCGGCGCCCGCGATTCCGTCGCTGGCGGAGCAGGGCGTGCAGGGCATCGAGGTCAGTTCCTGGTATGCCCTGCTGGCGCCGCGCGCCACGCCGCCGGCCCTGGTCGCCGCGCTGCATGCCGATGTGCGCGAGGTCTTTGGCAGCAGGGCGGTCCGCGAGGAACTGGCGCGGCAGGGCATGGAGCCGGTTGCCGGCACGCCAGAGGCGCTCGCCGCGCGCATCCGCGAGGAAAGCGCCGGCTGGGCCGAACTGATCCGTTCCCGCGGCATCAAGGCGGAATAACGCGCCGGCCTTGGCCGCCGGCTTTCCGCCGTCACGGCGCCGCGTCCTCCGTCATGGGCGCTTCGGTGTCCAGCGCCTTCATGTTTTCCAGCAGCTTGAGCAGGTAGTGCAGCGTGTGGGTGATGTCGCCCGTCGAGAAGTCGGCCAGCGCCCGCTCGTAGTAATCCCGGATCTTGGGCTGGGCCAGGCGCAGCCAGACATCGCGGCCGGATTCGGTCATGGTGACCAGCCGCGAGCGCCGGTCGCGCCCGTCGGGCGTCATGCGCAGGTGGCCATCGCGCTCCATGCGGCTCACCAGTCCCGACAGATTCTGCCGGCTCACCATCAGGTAGCGAGCCAGGTCGCCCACGCTCATGCCGCCCTCCGCCTGTGGCCGCGACAACGCGCCCAGGACCGCCCACTGCTGCGTCGTCAGTCCTTCGGCCTCCACGGCTCTTGATCCCGTTTTATGCAACATGTTTGCGCATTGGTATAGGCGGAAGAACAACCTGTTTGCCATCTCCATGCGCGCTGTCGGGGCGAGATCGTCATCTAATTTGGGGTTAACCATAGCGAATTCCTGATTGGTGGCGCTTGCATTGCGTTAGCTGCCGACCTAGTATACGTCAATATATTTACACATATAGCTGCTGGCGCGAGACGCTTCAGCCGCACGATAGCACCCCTGACCATCAAGGAGAACACCATGCAAAGACTCGAAGGCAAGACGGTCATCGTGACCGGTGGCGGTGGCGGCATCGGCGGGGCGACCTGCCGGCGCTTTGCGCGCGAAGGCGCGGCCGTGGCCGTGCTGGATCTGAACCCCGCAGCGGCGGAGCAGGTGGCCGCCCTGATCCGTGAGCAAGGCGGCCGGGCCGAGGCGTTCCAGTGCGATATCACGGACCGCGCCAGCGTGGATGCGGCTGTCGCCGCCACCGCGAGCAGGATCGGTGCCGTCGACGTGCTGGTCAACAACGCCGGCTGGGACGTGTTCAAGCCGTTCACCAAGACCGAACCCGTGCAATGGGAGCGCCTGATCGCCATCAACCTGACCGGCGCGCTGCATATGCATCATGCCGTGCTGCCCGGCATGGTCGAGCGCCGGCAAGGGCGCATCGTCAATATCGCGTCCGACGCGGCGCGGGTGGGCTCGTCCGGAGAGGCGGTCTACGCCGCGTGCAAGGGCGGCCTGGTGTCGTTCTCCAAGACCATTGCCCGCGAGCACGCCCGCCATGGCATCACCGTCAACGTGGTGTGCCCGGGGCCGACCGACACGGCGCTGTTCGCGGACTACAAGCAAGGCGCCGGCAACCCGGAAAAGCTGATGGAAGCCTTCACCCGCTCGATCCCCCTGGGCCGCATCGGCCAGCCGGACGACCTGCCCGGGGCGATCGCGTTTTTCGCCAGCGATGACGCCGCCTTTATCACCGGCCAGGTGCTGAGCGTGTCGGGTGGCCTGACCATGAACGGCTGACGGTACGCGACACGCAACACGCAGACCACGACAACGGAGACCACCGCCATGAACTACGAAGACATCCTCTACGACGTGCGCAACGGCGCCGCATGGATCACCATCAATCGCCCGGAGAAGATGAACGCCTTCCGCGGGCGCACCTGCGACGAACTGATCCACGCGATCAATCGCGCCGGCTACGACCGGGAGATCGGCGCCATCGTGCTCGCCGGCGCGGGCGAGAAGGCCTTCTGCACCGGTGGCGACCAGTCCGCCCATGAAGGCCAGTACGACGGCCGCGGCACCATCGGCCTGCCGATGGAAGAACTGCACAACGCCATCCGCGACGTGCCCAAGCCCGTGATCGCACGCGTGCAGGGATACGCCATCGGCGGGGGCAACGTGCTGTGCACGATCTGCGATTTCACCATTGCCTCCGACAAGGCGGTGTTCGGGCAGGTCGGCCCCAAGGTCGGCTCGGTCGATCCTGGCTACGGCACGGCGTTCCTGGCGCGCGTGGTCGGCGAAAAAAAGGCGCGCGAGATCTGGTATCTGTGCCGGCGCTATCCGGCCGCGGAAGCGCTCGCCATGGGCCTGGTCAACGCGGTCGTTCCGCACGGGCAACTCGACGCCGAAGTGCAGAAGTGGTGCGACGAGATCATGGAGAAGAGCCCCACGGCGCTGGCCATCGCCAAGCGCTCCTTCAACATGGACACCGCGCACCAGAGCGGCATCGCCGGCATGGGCATGTACGCGCTGAAGCTCTACTACGACACGGAAGAGTCGCGCGAGGGCGTCAAGGCCTTCCAGGAAAAGCGCAAGCCCGAGTTCCGCAAGTACGCGAAGTAATCCGCCGTTGCCGGAACAGGCAACGCGCCCGCATGGCGCATCGCAGCGTCGCGCCATGCGGCAAGACATCCCGGAGACACCATGAACCCCTACCTCGACGAAGACCTGGCCGCGCTGGCCGGCCATGCCCGGCGCTTCGCCGCCGACCGTATCGCGCCCGGCTTCCTGGAGCGCGACCGGACCCGCGTGCTGGATCGCGCGCTGATGCGTGAAATGGGCCAGATGGGCTTCATCGCCCCCGAACTGCCCGAGCAATACGGTGGCCAGGGCATGGGCTGCCTGGCGGCCGGCGTGATCCACGAAGAGGTGGCGCGCGCCGACCTGAGTATTTCCTATATCAACCTGCTGGCTTCGCTGAACGGGCAGATCCTGGCCCATCACGCCGCGCCGGACATCGCCCGGCCCTGGCTGCAGCGGCTGACGCAGGGTGAAGCGCTGTTCGCCATTGCGCTGACCGAGCCGCGCGGCGGCTCCGACGCGGCCAGCCTGCGGCTGCGCATGGAGCGGGACGGCGGCCATTACGTGCTCAATGGCGAGAAGACGTCCATCTCCGCCGCCGACCAGGCCGACGCCGCGGTGGTATTCGCGCGCTCCGGCTCCGTCGAGGCGGGCGCGCGCGGCGTGTCGGCGCTGCTGGTGCCGATGGACCTGCCCGGCATCTCCACCAATCGCTTCGATTGCCATGGGCAGCGCGCGATCGGCCGGGGCTCGATCTTCTTCGAGAACGTACGCGTACCTGTCAGCCATCTGCTCGGCAAGGAGGGCGAAGGCTTTGTGCAGGTGATGCAGGGCTTCGATTTCTCCCGCGCGCTGATCGGCCTGCAGGTGCTGGCGGTGGCCAAGGCCAGCCTGGAGGAAACCTGGGAATACGTGGCGCAGCGCCAGGCCTTCGGCAAGCCGTTGTCGGCCTTCCAGGGCGTGTCGCATCCGCTGGCCGACTACGAGACCCAGGTGAACGCCGCCCGCCTGCTGTGCCTGCAGACGCTCTGGATGAAAGACCGCAACCTGCCGCACACGGCCGAAGCGGCGATGTGCAAGTGGTGGGCGCCGAAGCTGGCCTACGACGCGGTGCACCAGTGCCTGTTGTCGTTCGGGCATGGCGGCTATGACCGTGGCCCGATGGAGCAACGCCTGCGCGACGTGCTGGGTTTCCAGATCGGCGATGGCACCGCCCAGATCATGAAGACCATCATCGCCCGTACGCAGGCGGGCCGGGAAGCGGTGCCGGCCTGACGGCGCGGCGATGGCACGGCATGCCGTGCTGTCGAACAACCCATCGAACAACGCATCGAACGACGACAAGAACGAGGAGACACGCCCATGGAATTCGACGCCGTACTGCTGCCCCCGCGGCGCGCCGCCAGTATCGCGCGGGGCCTCTGGCCCGAGCGCACCATCAACGACGCGCTCGACGATTGCGTGGCCCGATGCCCGGACCGGATCGCGCTGACCGCCGTGCGGGTCGAAAGTGGCGCCACCACGCGCCTGACGTATCGGGAGCTGGCCGGCCGGGCCGACCGCATCGCCCTCGGGCTGGCCAGGCTTGGCATAGCGGCTGGCGACGTGGTGTCCTGCCAGTTGCCGAACTGGTGGGAGTTCACCGCGCTTTACCTGGCCTGCTCGCGCCTTGGCGCGGTGCTCAACCCGCTGATGCCGATCCTGCGCGAACGCGAGCTATCGTTCATGCTCAGCCATGCGGGCAGCAAGGTGGCGGTGATTCCAGGGCGGTTTCGCGGGTTTGACCATGAGGCGATGTTCGATGGCCTGCGGGGAGGGCTGCCGGACCTGCAACACGTGGTGGTGGTCGGCGGAGATGGGGCCAATGCCTTCGCGTCCCTGCTGAGCGGTCCCGCGTGGGAAGCCGAGGCCGGCGCGCAGGACCGGCTGCTACGGCATCGGCCCGGCCCGGACGACATCACCCAGCTGATCTACACCTCCGGCACCACCGGCGAGCCCAAGGGCGTGCTGCATTCGGCCAATACCCTGATGGCCAACATCGTGGCCTACGCCGAACGCCTGCGGCTGGATGAGCGCGACGTGATCCTGATGGCATCGCCGATGGCGCACCAGACCGGCTTCATGTACGGGCTGATGATGCCGGTCATGCTTGGCGCGAGCGTGGTGCTGCAGGACATTTGGGAGCCACGCCAGGCGCTGCACCTGATCCGGGCGCACGGCGTCAGCTTCACCATGGCTTCCACGCCGTTCCTGACCGACCTGGCCAGGACGGTGGCAGGGACCGGCGAGGCGGTCCCCACCCTGCGCGCCTTCCTGTGCGCCGGCGCGCCGATACCCGGCGCCCTGGTGGAGCAGGCGCGCAGCGCGCTGGGCGCCAAGGTGGTGTCGGCCTGGGGCATGACGGAAATGGGCGCGGTCGCCACGACGCGGCTCGAAGACGACGACGAGCGTGCCGTCAATACCGATGGCTGTCCTCTGCCCGGGGTCGAAGTCCGGGTGGCCGACGCGGCCGGCACGGCGCTGCCCGAGGGGCGCACCGGCAGGCTGCTGGTGCGCTCCTGCTCGAACTTCGGCGGCTACCTGCGGCGGCCGCACCTGAACGACACCGATGCGCAGGGCTGGTTCGACACCGGCGATCTCGCCCGCATCGATGCCCGTGGCTATATCCGCATCGACGGGCGCAGCAAGGACGTCATTATCCGCGGCGGCGAGAACATCCCCGTGGTGGAGGTCGAAACCCTGCTGTATCGCCACCCGTCCATCGCGCAGGTGGCCATCGTGGCCTATCCCGACGAACGCCTTGGGGAGCGGGCCTGCGCTTTCGTCGTCACGCGGCCTGGCCAGGCGTTCGACATGGCGGCGATGGTGGCCTTCCTGAAGGCGCAGAAGCTGACCGCGCAATACATTCCGGAGCGGCTGGTCGTGCAGGAAGCGCTGCCTTCCACGCCGGCGGGCAAGATCCAGAAATTCAGGCTGCGGGAGCAACTCCGCGAAGCACTGCCTGCAAGCCGGCCGCCGGATGGCGAGCCCGGCGCACCTGCATAAGGGAGGTCCCGCGATGGAAGAGAAAGAGAAAGAGAAAGAGAAAGAGAAAGAGAAAGAGAAAGAAAATAAGAAAGGAGAAGAAAATCAAAATCCGATCCTTGTCGAGACCGCCGGCCGCGTCGGGCTGATCCGGCTCAACCGGCCCCGGCAGATGAACGCGCTCAACGATGCGCTGATGGATGCGCTCGGCCTGGCGCTGCAAGCCTTTGACGAAGACGACGGCATCGGGGCGATCGTGGTCACGGGCAACGACAAAGCGTTCGCGGCCGGGGCCGATATCGCGGCGATGCGCGGCTGGGACTATATGGACGCCTTCAAGTCCAACTACATCACGCGCAACTGGGAGACGCTGCGCAGCGTGCGCAAGCCGGTCATCGCCGCGGTGGCCGGCTATGCGCTGGGCGGCGGCTGCGAGCTGGCCATGGCCTGCGACATCCTGATCGCGGCGGACAATGCCGTGTTCGGCCTGCCGGAGCTGAAGCTCGCCGTGATGCCCGGGGCAGGAGGCACGCAGCGCCTGCCGCGCGCCATCTCCAAGGCCAAGGCCATGGACATGTGCATGACGGCGCGCAATATGGGCGCCGCCGAGGCGGAGCGCAGCGGGCTGGTCTCGCGCATGGTGGCCGCGGAGCGGCTGATGGACGAGGCCATGGCGGTGGCGCAGACCATCGCCGGTTTTTCGCTGCCCTCGATGATGGCGGTCAAGGAGGCGGTCAACCGTGCCTGGGAGTCTTCCCTGTCCGAGGGGATCCTGTTCGAGCGCCGGCAGCTGCATGCGCTGTTTGCCACGGCGGATCTGAAGGAGGGAATGAACGCTTTCCTTGAGCGGCGGGAGCCGGTGTTCAGGCATCGTTAGCGGCATCGAGGCCACGGCAGGCAAGCTGGCCACCGCGATCGCCAGCCTGTGCCGTTGGTGCACTGAATCACGACTTCGTTGCGTAAGCCGGCCGACAAGACGCGCGATCCGCCTTCACGCATGCTCGCAAGGCTTCGGCCTTGCTGCGCTTCGCTGCTGGGCTCCCACGCGCGATAGATCATACTGCCCAGCGCCATTTTTTTCCGATCCACCCGGATACGTCTGCTGGCCTTCGCCATCACAATGCGTTGTCCCTATCCGGGTGCGGATGCATCCGCCATCCTCAGTGGACAACGCGCGGCTGAATCCACCGCGCCCGGTGTTCCTCGTTTCCTTCCCAGCTTGCATCGCATTGACGAAATGGGACGATCCATTTCGCATACAGGCGAATGCGTTGGCATTAGGAAGGGTCGCCGCAAGGTTTGGGAAATTTCGCAATCCTGCCGCAATCAGCAAGTGATAGCTTTGACGAGATGTCTGCACAATATCCTCTCGCTCTTTCTATCTCAATGAAAGCCATGCGTCGGCGAGATCGAATCCCATGTACCGGATTGCTGGATGACACCAGATAATTCTTGGGTTTTTTCTTCGGAAACGCCGCTATCCTTACCCGGTCGAGCTTCAAGACGAAAGACACGGTTCCTTTGCCAATCGGTACATGTCGCAAATCTGTACCCGTAGCAAATGGATGGAGCGCACGGTCCGGCGTACCGGCGGGAGTCGATCGATTCATCTGCGGGGCATCGGCACCATGCGGTGACCACGATGACGCGCGCCCCCCTTTGCCGCCGCGCGCTGGCGACGATGATCAAAGGCCTGCAGCACGCCTGACGGACCAGCATGGCGGTACCGGGCCTTCAGGTTTCCGTGCATCTCCTCTACCAGATATCGGCGGCAGGCTTCTGGGAAATCCACTGCTCCGAAGTCGGGAAGGACATACCCATCATCGCTGGTGATCGACCTCCACCCGAGGAAAGACGATTTAAAGCCTCGCCGGGCGGATGCAAAAGACACCGCTACGGCTGGCGATGGGTATGCCGGCGAATGGGGCAACGCTGTCCGCTGCCCTGGTTCCGGAGCAAACGATGGGCGCGCCACACCAATTGCACCCCGTTATCCGCATGTACTGATCGGGTGCCCCCTCCGCAAATTGTCTCGATTAGAGAGCCTGTCCAGCTGCTAGAAATTGAAGATTTCCTTGAACACAGAGAAGTATTTTTCCCGCACGGGGCAGGAATCTCGCAAGCGTTCCGCGCAAGACACTGCCCCTCATTCCAGCCACCTTCCGGCGTCTTTCGTCCTTGCGCCTCGGTTCCGTCAGCGCTCCTGCCCGGACAACAGACGCCATATCCGCGCAGCGGGAGCGATGTCGCTGTTGTTTTCCCTTGCCGTATCGGCGGCGCCGGTGCCGGTGCCGCCCAATGCCGGCCAGGTGATGCGCGACGTCGAAAGCACCCGCCCCAGCCTGCCCGAACCAGTGGAGCTGGAGCTGGAACTACCCGGGACACGAGACCGCGCCACCGTCGAAGAGGCGGAGCAGGGGCCGCGAGTTCGGGTCAATGGCTTCCACATCGGCGGCAACCTGCTGTTCGACTCGCCCCGCTTGCTGGCACTGCTTGACGACCTGAGGGGACGCGAGCTGAGCCTCGCCGAGCTGAATGACGCCGCCGGACGCATCGGCGCTTTCTACCAGGCGCAAGGCTACGCGCTGGCGCGCGCCTACCTGCCGCGGCAGGAAGTCGAAGACGGCCAGGTGCGCATCGAGGTGCTCGAAGGGCGCTACGGGCAGATCCGGCTGCAGAACGGTTCACGCACGCTCGATGGCGTACTGCGCCAGCCGCTGGCGCGGCTGGAAAGCGGCGCCGCGGTGCAAGGCGCGGAACTGGAACGCAGCCTGCTGCTGCTCAGCGACATCGCTGGCGTCGAGGCCAAGGGCACCTTGCGCCCCGGCCAGCGGGCCGGCACCACCGATCTGCTGGTCGAGACGAGCGCCAGCCCGCTTGTCAGCGGCAGCGTGGAGGCCGACAACTATGGCGACTACACCACCGGCGAATACCGCCTGAGCGGCAGTCTCGGCCTCAACAGCCCGCTGCGCCTGGGCGACCAGTTGAACCTGCGGCTGCTGGGCAGCGACCGGCACCAGCGCTACTACCGTGCGGCCTACCAATTGCCGGTCGGCCCCTGGTCCACCCGCATTGGCCTGGCCCGCTCCGAAATGCGCTACCGCCTCGGCAGGGACTTCTCGGAACTGGATGCCCACGGCCGGGCCACCATCGACAGCCTGTTCCTTGCGCAACCCCTGCTGCGTGGCCGCAGCGTCAATATCTCTGCGCTCGTGCAATACGAGAACAAGACGCTGCGCGACAACATCGGCCTCTTCGACTTTCGCGGGCGCAAGGATATCGGCCTGTGGACGGTCGGCATCAGCGGCAACAGCCAGGACCGCCTGTTCGGCGGCGGCCAGAACGGCTTCTCGCTGACCTACGGGCATGGCCGCCTGCGCATCGGCGACCCGATAGACCGATACGTGGACAGTCGCACTGCCGGCAAGGCCGGCAGCTTCGACAAGCTCAATCTCAGTGCGATGCGCCTGCAACAGGTGAGCGGACGCGTCCAGTTTTTCGCCCGGCTGAGCGCCCAGTGGGCCTCCGGCAACCTGGATAGCGCCGAGAAGATCGGCCTGGGCGGCCCCTATGGCGTGCGGGCCTATCCCATGGGCACTGCCAGGGGCAGCGGGGACGAAGGCTGGCAGGCCAGCGTGGAACTGCGCTACAGCCTGGCACCAGGCTGGCAGTTGAGTTCCTTCATCGACCAGGGGGCGGTGAAGTTCAACAAGCGCCCCTGGACCCGGGAATGCAACCACAACCACATGGCGGGCACGGGCGTCGGCGCCACCTGGTACGGCAGCGACCACCAGGTCAGCCTGACCGCCGCCTGGCCGCTCGGCAAGGGCGAAGACAACATCAAACCGGAGCGCACGCCACGCCTCTGGCTCCAGGCGACCCGGTCCTTCTGAGCATTGCCCGTTCTGCTGGGGAGTCAGCAGAGTCTTTCACACAAGAGGATTCATCATGAACAAGAGCTATGCACTAGTCTGGAACCAGGCACTGGGCTGCTGGAACGTCGCCAGCGAACTGACCCGGCGGCGCGGCAAGGCCGGCCGCGGCAAGGTAGTGATCGCCGCGGGCGTATCGCTGCTCGGCCTGCTCGGGCAGGCTCCGGCCTTTGCCCTGCCAAGTGGCGCGGCGATAGTCGCCGGCGACGCCACCTTGCAGACCTCCCCCGATGGCAAGCACATGACCATCGACCAGCAGAGCAACAAGCTGATCACCAACTGGAACGAATTCAGCGTGGGCGGCAACGAACGCGTCAGCTTCCGCCAGCCCGGCAGCGCATCCATCGCCCTCAACCGCGTCATCGGCACCAACGGCAGTGACATCCAGGGCCGCATCGACGCCAACGGCAAGGTGTTCCTGGTCAACCCCAACGGCGTGGTGTTCGGCAAGTCCGCCCAGGTCAACGTCGGCGGCCTGGTGGCTTCCACCCAGAACATCACCGACAAGGATTTCCTCGGCGGCAACTACCGCTTCGCCGGCAACTCCGGCGCCGCCATCAGCAACGCCGGCACCCTGACCGCCAGCGAAGGCGGCAGCGTCGCCCTGCTCGGCGCCCAGGTCAGCAACAGCGGCGTGGTCCAGGCACGCATGGGCAGCGTCGCGCTGGGCGCGGGCAAGGACTTCAGCGTCAACTTCGACGGCAATGGCCTGCTCAACCTGCAGGTCAACAGCGGCGCGGTGGATGCCCTGGCACAGAACGGTGGCCTGCTCAAGGCCGACGGGGGCCAGGTGCTGATGACCGCCAGGAGCGCCGACAGCCTGCTCAAGACCGTGGTCAGCAACCAGGGCGTGATCGAGGCCAAGACCCTGCAGAACAAGTCCGGCAGGATCGTGCTGGATGGCGGCGACAGCGGCATCGTGCGGGTCGCCGGCCGTCTGGACGCCAGCGCCCTCGATGGCCAGGGCAACGGTGGCGTGGTGGAAACCCGGGGCGCCCAGGTAGAAGTGCAACTGGCGACGGTGGTAGATACCCGCGCCGACAAGGGCAACACCGGCACCTGGAAGATCCGCTCCAAGGATGTGAGCATCGCCAGCCTTGACGGCAACAACGGCGGCAAAACCCCGACCCTGCGGGCCGATACCCTGTCGCGAAACCTGGACAGCACCAATATCGAGTTGACCAGCAGCAGTGGCGACCTGTCCGTCAAGGCGCCGGTGTCCTGGCGCAGCGGCAACAAACTGAGCCTGACGGCCGAGCGCGGCGATGTCCGCGTCGATGGCGAACTGCGCGCCAGCGGCGACAGGGCCAGCCTCGCGCTGACCGCGCAGAACGGTAGCGTCCGCCTGAACGACAACCTAGCCCTTACCGGCGCGGGCGCCGGTCTGGCGCTGAACTACGGCAAAAACGGCTACTCGCTCAAGGACGGCAAAGCGGTGACCCTCTCCGGCACCGGCGCCACCTTCCAGTCCAACGGCGAGTCTTACGCCGTGATCCAGAACCTGGCCCAACTGCGCGGCATCGACAACGGCCTGAGCGGCCGCTACGTACTGGGTAACAGGATTGCCGGCAACGGTGCCCGTTTCCGGTCGCTGGGCGACGCCGGCACCTTCAGCGGGGTGTTCGACGGCCTGGGCAATACCATCGATAACCTGTCCATCCATGGCGACGGCTTCATCGGCCTGTTCAGTGTGAACGCCGGTGACATCCGCAACCTGAATCTCGACCGTATCTCGGTCAGCGCGGCTCGCGCCACCCACTACAACGCCCAGGTCGGCACGCTGGCGGGGGTCAACCTCGGCAGCATCTTCAACGTCAAGGCCACCAATGTCCACGTTACCGGCGGCTCCATGTTGAACAGCCTTGGCGGGCTGGTGGCGATGAATCTGCAAGGGGGCAGCATCGACAAATCCTCTGCCAGCGGCAAGGTGATCGGCGACAGCAATACCTATGCCATGGGCGGGCTGGTGGCCCTTAACATGGGCAACGGCAATGGCGTGGCGAAGATCTCCAATAGCCAGGCCGATGTCGCCCTGGCCGGGCAGATGCAGAACGGCTCCAACTTCTACGGCGCGGGTGGCCTGGTCGGCGTGAACCGTAGTGCACAGATCCTCAACAGCAGCAGCAAGGGCTCGGTCGATCTGGCCGGCAACGGGCTGAACCTGGGTGGCCTGGTGGGCATCAACGACGGCGGCTCGCTGACCAATGTCGAATCCTCCGCCAGCGTTTCGGGAAAGGGTCGGGATGGCGTCCTGGGTGGCCTGGTCGGCCTTAACAACGGCGGCTCGCTGACCAACGCCTTGGCCAGCGGCAAGGTCGCCGGCGCCGGCGCGGAGGCGCTCGGCGGCCTGATCGGCAAGAACCAGCAGGGGTCTGTCACCAACGGCTCCGCCAGCGGCGATGTGAGCGATGGCAGTGGCCGTTATCTGGGCGGTCTGATCGGCCACAACCAGGGGGGGACCCATGCCAATGTCTCCGCCTCCGGCAGCGTGAGCGGTGGCAAGGGTGCCTATATTGGCGGCCTGGTCGGCCTCAACGCCAATGGCTCGTTCACTAACGCCTTGGCCAGCGGCAAGGTCACCGGCGCCGGCGCGGAGGCGATCGGCGGCCTGATCGGCAAGAACCAGCAGGGGTCTATCGCCAACGCCTCCGCCAGCGGCGATGTGCTCGATAGCAAGAGCCGTTACGTGGGCGGCCTGATCGGCCATAACCTGGGCGGGCGTCACACCAATGTCTCCGCCTCCGGCAACGTGACCGGCGGAGCGGGCGCTCATATCGGCGGCCTGGTCGGCTTCAACGAAAGCGGCTCGCTGAACAACGCCTCGGCCAGCGGCAAGGTCACCGGCGCCGGCGCGGAGGCGATCGGCGGTCTGATCGGCAAGAACCTGGAGGGCACCCTGACCAATCTCACCGCCAAGGGCGATGTGCGCGATGAAAGCAGCGCTAACGTGGGGGGGCTGATCGGCTACAGTGGCTTCGCTACGATCAACAGGGCCGAGGCATACGGCAAGGTTACCGGCGGCACCGGTGCCAACGTCGGCGGGCTGATCGGCTTCAGCCGCGACGGCTCGATCCATGGCGCCAGGGCTGACGGCGCGGTCACCGGCGGCATGGGCGCCAATGCCGGCGGGCTGATTGGCTACCTCGACGGAGGCAGCGTGACGGCTTCCTCGGCCAGCGGCGATGTCGCAGGAGGGGCCGGTAGCCATGTCGGTGGCCTGGTTGGCATGAACGTTGGCCAGATCAGCAACGCCTCCGCCTCCGGCCAGGTCACCAGCAAGGCTGGCCGGACCCTCGGTGGCCTGGTTGGCTGGAACAGCGGCTCCGTTAGCCAGTCGTCGGCCAGCGGCAAGATCAACCCCTTGGGCTCCGGCTATACCATCCACGGTGGCCTGATCGGCGTGAACTTCGGCAGGCAGTCGTTCAACAAGGTCGAAGGCGAAGCCGCCAAGGTACCGATGATGGGCCTTGAATTCGGCATCTAACCCGCGCCGCGCCGCGCCGCGCCGGGCAAACCGGCAACCGGCCTGGCATGCCTGTGCATGCCAGGCCGGTGCGCCGTTGTCACTCTCCCGCGCTGTGACCGCTGGTACCTGGACGTCCCGGCGTGTCCGCAGCACGGCAAGTTCGCCCCTTAGACTACAAAATGAGCAACTTCAAGGTGATTTGCAATTTTCGCGGTAAAGGATGTTGCCAAGGTCTCGGGACTAGTCCATAATGCAGTCCATCGATTCGAGGGTGGAAGCAAAAACCTCAATAAAATCAATCACTTGGAGTGCATTGGGGTGCCGTATCCCAAGCCTGCGTTCCAGTGCGGTACAGCATGTCAGTCAATGCCCATGTGGCTCAGTGGTAGAGCACTCCCTTGGTAAGGGAGAGGTCGGCAGTTCGATCCTGCCCATGGGCACCACCTTCTTCAGCCGCGTCCGCGGCAATTTCCGATTATTCCGTCAGCCAGCACGAACAAGCGATTGCAAGTGCCCGGAGCCGGCTGCCTGCGCAAATTCCGGCAAGCGCCAGACCGTGCCATTGGCACCCCAGGTGCCATCCGCGACGTCGTGCACGATTACTGGCGTAATCGGCATGCGGTTGCCGGCGTCCGGCAACGCCAGCCGGAAAGCATCGTGAGCGAGGCGAACATAGCGGGCGCGCGCAGCCGCGTCCAGCGCCCCGGCGGGTACATGGACCATCGCCATGCAGGGCAAGCCTGCGTGGTCATACCGATCCCTCCGCACGTCCGGCATCGCGGCTCCACTTCGCCGAATCAGCAGGACACGGTATGGGTGGACGTACGTCTGCCGCGTCCGAAAATCACCGGTGGCTTCTCGTCCGCAAGAGCTTAAAATGCGCATTCCGGCCGTTTCCAGACTGAGCAGCGAGGAGAATGGTCATACCGGCTTTCTCTATCTCGGGCATTCAATATGCGCCTCAAGGGACGATTCAATCCCCTCGCTGGACCTTTCGCCTCCGCCACCATTGCTCTGTTCCTGCTCATCGCCCCGGTGGTTACCTCTCAAGCGCACGACATCACGTTATCCGGCCGGATGGCCGCAAGTGCTCGTCCTTGGCTCGGCGAACCGGAGCGCCAGTGGTTGGCAGAGCGCAGGCCGCTCAAGGTTGGGGTCGTGTTCCCAGACTATCCGCCCTTGTCCATCCTGTATGCCGACCGCTACCAAGGCGTCACCGCGGACTATCTGACCCTGATCTTCGAGCAATCGCCTGAAGTACGGGCTTTCCCATCCCGGGCGGCTGCGCTGGCCGCCTTGCGCTCCGGGGCAATCGACTTGCTGGGTGCAGGCAGCGAAATAGAGAGCAAGGAAAACGGCCTGCTCCGCAGTGAATCCTACCTCCCGGACCGCCCCGTTCTAGTGACGTCCGGCACCAAGCCCTTCGAGCGCGAACGCCCGGGGACCGTGCTGGGTATGACCGTGGGCTATCTCCCTGAATCTGCAGTACACGAGGCCTATCCCTTAAGCAAGGTCCGATTGTTCGACAGCCCTCAACGGGCGCTGGAGGCGCTGACACTGGGGGAGATTGACGCGGTGCTAGGTGACGCGGTGTCGTCGCACTACTTGATACAGACGAACTACCTGCTGAGTCTACGCATCGAGAATTTCGCGCCGATCGAGAGCAAGGGCTTTCGGTTCCTTCTGCGCCCAGGAGATGAGCCGCTGCGGGATATCATTGACCGCGCGATACCCAGGATCTCCATGCGCTATGGGGAAGACATCCTGCGCAGCTGGAGCGCCGGGCGCCGTTTGAGGATCGAAGACGAACGCGTGAAACTGACGCCTGCGGAGCAGCGCTGGCTGGATGCCCACCCGCAGGTGCCTGTGGCGGTCAACTACTCACTTGGCGCGCTGGGCGAGTTGGGCCCGGATCGCGGCGTGACCGGCATTGGTCACGACTACCTGGAATTGATCAGCCAGCGTAGTGGCCTGAAGTTCTCGTACGTGGGAACGAAAAATACCGTCGAATCGAGAAGGCTGATTGCCGAGGGGCATGCGCTTTTGACGCCGGTCATGTCTCAGTCTGACCAGTTGGAGACGCAACTGGACATATTGCCGCCGTATCTGCGCAGTTCGACTGTATTGATGACGGCAACCCGTGATGGCCGTGACGACGGAAGGCGTTTCGACGGACTTTCCGATTTGAATGGGAGGACCCTCGCGACGGGTGAAGGCTACTTTTTTATCGATACGATAAAACGCGACTATCCGGAGATCCATTTAAAGGTATATCCCACATTCCTTGATGCGATGCGTTCGGTTGATTCAGGGCAGAACGAGGCGTACCTGAGCAGCGACTACACCGGCCGGTACTTGTCAGCGCAATACTTCGGCAATCGTATCCAGGTCGCCGGGATCTTGCAGGACATCTCCACGCCTATTGGCGTCGGCGTCGCGAAAAACCAGCCGGAGTTGCAAAGCATCCTGGAGAAAACGCAGTTGGCGATCACGCCGCAAGAGGTCGCGGACATCGTCCACGCCTGGGAGCCGCGCTTCGCCAGGGGCGGGAGCGACTTCTGGCGCGACCACCGGGCCAGGATCCTCCAGCTAAGCGGCGCCTTCGCTGCCCTTATCTCGATTTCGCTTATCTGGGCCTTCTACCTGAGGCGCCAAGTCCGCAGGACCCGGGAAGCGGAAGAACGGGCCGAGTCCGCCAATCAAGCCAAGAGCGTTTTCCTGTCAACGATGAGCCATGAGATCCGCACGCCGCTGAACGCGATCATCGGTCTGCAGGAGCTCGCACTAATGAAGGCCAAGCAGGGAGAGGTCGATGTCCAGTCGTTGTCCATTGCCCAGGAAGCTGCGCAAGGACTTCTCCTACTGCTGGGCAACGTGCTTGACCTTTCCCGCATCGAATCCGGCAAGATCGATTCGTCCCCCGAGCCAGTGCTGGTCAAAGCTCAGATTGAAAGGATCATTCAAGTCGTTGCGGGCATGGCTCAGCAAAAGGGCCTATCGCTGGATCTCGACATTGAAGACGATCTGGCTGAATGGGTAATGATGGATCCGCTGCATTTCAAGCAGGTACTGTTCAACCTGCTGAGCAACGCAATCAAGTTCACTGCGGCGGGCGGTGTCACGATACGTGCCATGGCCGACCGGGTGCAGGAACGACTGCACCTGAAGCTCGATGTCATCGATACGGGGATCGGCATCTCCGATGACGACAAGGCGAAGTTGTTCAGACCTTTCTCGCAAGTTGGCCAGCAGGCCTCCGCGCAGACGACGGGAAGCGGGCTCGGCCTGAATATCAGCCGGCGTTTGGTCCACAAAATGGGTGGGACCATCGACCTCCGTAGTGAGCTTGGCAAAGGGTCGTGCTTTAGCGTCGAGCTGAATTTGCCTGTCTGCGAGCCCCCGAACGCTGTCAAGGTTGAGGCGCTGCCACACCGGCAGGGCGCATCCGCTGAAGCACGTCAGCTCTCTGTACTGGTGGCGGAGGATAATCCTTTCAATCGCCAAACACTCGGCACACAGATCGAGATGATGGGTCACAAGGTTGCCATGACCGAAGACGGTCAGCAGGCCTTTGAAACATGGCTTGGCACCCACTTCGATGTCGTGATAACCGACAGGCAGATGCCGCGTCTGAGTGGTTTCGAACTGGCCCAGCGAATACGTTGGGAGGAGACTCGGAGCAAGCGCCGGCGATGCCGGATCATTGGCCTGACGGCCAGCGCCGAGGCGGAAACCGTGGAACAATGTCTGGCCGCAGGGATGGACGAAATTGTGTTCAAACCGGTCACTCTTGAAGAGCTCAAGCGCGCGCTCTCGGTCGAGAAGTCTCAAGACAGTCTCAATGACACCGCCTCGCATTGACGCGACCTGCCAGGTGCGCCGCGATCCTAGTTACCCGTGATCCAGTCTGCGAGGCGTGTGGGCGATGCGCAAGTTCGCCGGCGCCACCCCAAGCCAGTTCCGGCCCGCCGCGTGCGACCAGCGGGCCGGCCGCTCGGGCGTGCTTCATTAAATCCATTTAATCATTGCGCGACAGGGCCGACAGGAGGTGTTCGCTAAGCTCGCTTCATTCATGTTGCGAGGACTCCATTCATGTCAGGGCCGTACCGCCCGGCGCTATCGCGCTGCACGCTTCGCCTCCCGGGACCGGGAATCCCGGGAGCGGCCAGGTCACCTTCGCGCCCGCGGCGTCGGCTTCCTGCGCCGATTGCCCGCCTGGCTCCGCTCCTGGTGCCCGTGCTCGCGCTGTTCTTGCTGCCGGGGTGCTCGTTCGTGCCCACCTACCAGCGGCCCGATGTGCCGATGGCCCAGTCCTGGGCTGGCGCCGCGCAAGCGCCGCTGGCCGATACCATTCCCGTCAGGAGCGGTTGGTGGCGTGCCTACGGCGATCCGAATCTGGATACGCTGGTCGAGCGCAGCCTGAAGCACAATTTCTCGCTGGCGTCGGCGGTGGCGAGCGTGGACCAGGCGCGCGCCAATGCCGAAAGGAGTGGCGCGGCCCTGTATCCGAGCCTGTCGCTCGGCGCCAGCGTCGAGCGCGGCGGCAAGAAGAGCGGCGGTTCGAGCAGCCACGGCCAGAGCCTCTTTGCCGAGGCGAGCTACGAGATCGATTTCTGGGGCCGCAATTCGGCCAATGCGAATGCGGCGAGCCTGCTCGCGCGCGCCTCGGAATTCGATCGGGACACGGTCGCGCTGACCCTGACCGCATCGGTCACGGATACCTACTTCCAGATCCAGGGGCTGCGCCGCCGCCTTGTGCTGGCGCAAGCCATCTCCGACGCCGCCGCGCACATCCTGCAACTGCTCCTGGCCCAACGCGACGCAGGCGTCGCCACCGAACTGCAGGTGCAGCAGCAGCGCAACGCACTCGCCACGTTCCAGGCGGCAGTGCCCGTGCTGCAACAGCAGCTCGAACAAAGCACTCACCTCCTTGCGACGCTGACAGGCACGGCGCCCGAGCAGTTCGCGGCGGGCGAGGCGCCATTGAACAGCATTCCGATTCCGCAGGCGCGCCCTGATATTCCCGCCAGCCTGCTCGAGACAAGGCCCGACATCCGCTCGAAGGAGGCGGCGCTGCAATCGGCAAACTTCAGCGTCGGCGCGGCGCGCGCGGCGTTCTTTCCCAGCATCGTGCTGACGGCCGACGGCGGTTTCAGCAGTACCTCGCTGTCCCGCCTCCTGTCGAGTCCGTTCGGGACCATTGCGTCCACGCTGGCCGCTCCCATCCTCGATGGCGGCGCGTTGCGCGGCCAGTTGCATGCGAATCAGGCGGCAGTGGCAAAGGGCGTCGCCGACTATCGTCAGACGGTCGTCACGGCGTTGCAGGACGTCGAGGATGCGCTCTCGGCCGCCAGGCAGCTCCAGCTCGCCGAAACGGCGGATCAGGCCGCGGCCGACGCCGCGCGCAAGGCCGTCACGCTGGCCGAAGCGCAGTACAAGCTCGGCACGGTCGATTTCCTGACCGTGCTCGACACCGAACGCACGCTCTACCAGGCCGAAGACACGCTCGCGCAGGTCCGTCTGCAACGCCTTCAGGCATCAGTCGGGCTGTTCCGCGCGTTTGGCGGAGGCGAGGGCGTGACCGATATGCCAGCCGCGCCCGCATCCCGCGACAACCCAAGGAATCCCACTCTCTCATGAAGCAGGTAGAACATATTCCGCGTGAGCCGGAGGCTCGACGTGGGCACGGATCCAGGCGCGTCGCGGGCGTTGCGCTGCTCATCGCGCTCGCCTTGCCGGTGTGGTGGTTCTGGCCCGCGCATCCCGCGCGCACGGCCGCTGCCGCTGTGCCCGTCAACGCTGGCCAGGCAAAGCGGATCGACTTTCCGATCCGCGTGGACGCGGTCGGGACGGTGCAGCCACTCAACTCGGTCGATGTGAAAGTCCGCGTCGACGGCCAGTTGCAGCGCGTGGCCTTCACCGAAGGGCAGGACGTCAGCCAGGGGCAGGTGCTGGCACAGCTCGACCAGGGGCCGCTCACGGCGCAATTGCATCAGGCCGAAGCCGCGCAGCGCAAGGACCAGGCGAGCCTGGACAATGCGCGTCTCGATCTCGCGCGCTATGCGAAGCTGGTCGGCATCGGCGCCGCCACTTCGCAGAGCGTGGATACGGCGAAGGCGCAGGTGCAAGCGTTGACCGCTACCGTTGCAGCCGATGCCGCGACGGTGCAGAGCGACCGCCTGCAACTGGGATACACGACCCTGGCTGCGCCGTTCCGGGGACGGGTCGGCGCGCGCGAGGCGGACATCGGGGCCATCGTCCACCCGGCCGATGCGACCGGCATCGTGACCGTTACGCAGATGGAGCCGATCACCGTGCTGTTTTCCGTACCGCAAGAGCAGCTGCCGGATCTGCTGGCGAACCAGGCGAAGGCACCGCTCCCGGTGAGCGTCACCGCCCGTGCCGGCGGCGAAGCGCTCGCAAACGGCGCGCTGGTTTTCATCGACAGCCATGTCGATGCGGCCACCGGCCAGATCAAGCTGAAGGCATCGTTCACAAACCAGGATCGCAAGCTGTGGCCAGGCGAACTGGTGAACACCCATGTCCTGGTACGCACGGACAGCCAGCGCCTCGCCGTGCCGAGCCGCGCGATCGTCAATACGCAAAGCGGGCCGCAACTGTATACGGTCGCGGCGGACGGCAAGGCGCAGATGCGCGCGGTACAGACCGGCGCGAGCGTGGACGGCATGACCGAGATCCGTAGCGGCATCGCCGCCGGCGACCTCGTTGTGTTCGATGGCCAGAGCCGCCTGAATCCCGGTACGCGCGTTGCCGTCAGCATGGTCCCGGCGGCCGCCGAAGCCAGCGCGTCGCCCGCCGGGACCAGCCCTGGTATCCCGTCATGAGCCTGCTAGCGTTTTTCATCCAGAGACGGATCGCGACCAGCTTTCTCGCGATCGCGGTCCTGCTTGCCGGTGCGATGGCGTATTTCCTCCTGCCGGTGGCGCCGCTGCCCCAGGTCGATTTCCCGACCATCCAGGTGGTGGCCAAGCTGCCCGGCGCAAGCGCCGAGACGATGGCGACGTCGGTCGCAACGCCACTCGAGCGCCAGCTCTCGAACATGGCCGGGGTCACGCAGATGACCTCGTCCAGTTCACTGGGCACCACGTCGATCGCCGTCCAGTTCGATCTCTCGCGCGATATCAACGGCGCGGCGCAGGACGTACAGACGGCGATCAACGCGGCGGGGGGAACCTTGCCGAAGAACCTGCCGAATCCGCCGACCTACCAGAAGGTGAATCCCGCCGACTTCACGCTGCTGTCGCTGGCGCTGACGTCGCCATCGCTGACGCTGACGCAACTGGACAGCTACGCTGAAGACTACCTGGCACAGCAGATCTCCCAGATGCCCGGCGTCGGACTGGTCGATTTTCACGGGCAGCAGCGGCCCGCGGTACGGATTCGCCTCGATCCCGACAAGCTTGCCGCGCGCGGCCTCACGCTGGAGGACGTGCGTTCGATGGTTGGCGTGCAGACCGTCAACGCACCCAAGGGCGCGCTGAACGGACCGGACCGCTCGGTCGTGTTCAACGCGACGGACCAGATCACGACGGCGGATGGCTATCGCGATCTCGTTATCGCCTACAAGAACGGCGCACCGGTGCGCGTGCAGGATCTCGGCGTGGTGGTGGACGCCGCCGAGGACACCCAGCAGGCCGCATGGTTGCAGCACGAGCGCGCGATCATCCTCGATATCCACAAGCAGCCGGGCTATAACGTCGTCGAGACCATCGCCAGTATCAAGGCGAGGCTGCCGGCACTGGAAGCGACGCTGCCGGCCGCGGCCCACCTGCATGTGGTGGGCGACCGCACCCAGACCATCGACGCATCGGTGCACGACGTGCAGTTCACGCTGTTGCTCACGATCGCCCTCGTGGTGATGGTGATTTTCTCGTTCCTGCGCAATGCGTGGGCCACCTTTATTCCCAGCCTGACCATACCGCTGTCGCTGGTCGCCACCTTCGGTGTGATGTATCTGCTCGGCTACAGTCTCGACAATCTGTCGCTGATGGGGCTGACCATCGCCGTGGGCTTCGTCGTGGACGACGCGATCGTGGTGATCGAGAACGTGATGCGGCACATCGAGGAGGGCGTGCCGCGCATGCGCGCAGCCTTGCTCGGGGCTCGCGAAGTGCGCTTCACCATTATCTCGATGACCATCTCGCTGATCGCGGTGTTCATTCCCATCCTGCTGATGGGCGGCATCGTCGGGCGCCTGTTCCGCGAGTTCGCGGTCACGGTGAGCGCGGCCATCGTGATGTCGGCGCTGGTCTCGCTTACCGTCACGCCGATGCTGTGCGGCTGGCTGATCCGCGCGCCCGGCGAGGGTGGTGCGGGCCCCCGCAGGTTCGAGAAATGGCTCGAGCGGGCCTTCGTCGCCATGGAGAGGCATTATGAGCGCGGGCTTGACTGGGTACTGCGGCACCGGAAGACGATGCTCGCCGTCACGGTCGCGACCGTTCTTGCGACCGGGGCGCTCTTCGTATGGATTCCCAAGGGCTTTTTCCCGCAGGAAGATTCGGGGCTCATCATGGGCATGGCCCAGGCCGCGCCGGACATTTCGCCGCAAGCGATGGCGGCGCGGATGCAGCAGCTCGGGCGCATCGTCGAAGCCGATCCCGCCGTGGACAATGTGTACTTCTGGATCGGCCCCAACCCGACCGTGAGCCAGGGGCGGATGATGATCAACCTGAAGCCGTTTGGCCAGCGCGCCGACAGCGCCGCGCAGGTACTGAACCGTCTCAAGCCGCAGGTCGCGAAGGTCATGGGCATCTCGCTTTCGATGCAGGTCCGCCAGGATATCCAGGTGGGAGGCCGCATCAGTGCCGCGCAGTATCAATACACCTTGCAGGATCCCGATATCCAGGAACTGGATCATTGGGCGCAGGTCCTCACCAAGCGCTTTTCCGGCCTGCCGGAACTGGCCGACGTCAGCTCGGACCAGCAGGCGTCGGCAAGCAGCGCCACGCTCGTGATCGACCGCACCACGGCGTCGCGCTTCGGCATTACGGCGCAGGCGATCGACGACACGCTCTACGATGCGTTCGGCCAGCGGCAGATCGCGACGCTGTTCACGCAGCTGAACCAGTATCACGTGGTCGAGGAGATCGATCCCCGCTTCCAGCTGACCACGGACGCGCTCGCGCACCTGTATGTGCGCTCGCCGCTGACCAGCGAACTGGTCCCGCTCAATACGCTGGCGAGGATCGACAACACCGTGTCGCCGATCGCGGTCAACCATCAGGGACTGTTTCCCTCGGTCACGATCTCGTTCAACCTGGCGCAGGGCCAGTCGCTCGGTACCGCGGTAGCCGCTATCCACAAGGCGGAAGCCGAGGCGGGCAAGCCCGAGTCGCTGTCGGGCACGTTCCAGGGGACGGCGCAGGCCTTCCAGGCCTCGCTGCGCAGCGAGCCGTACCTGATTCTCGCGGCGCTTGTCGTGGTCTATCTGGTGCTTGGCATCCTCTATGAAAGCGCGATACATCCGCTGACGATCATTTCGACCTTGCCGTCGGCGGGCGTCGGCGCGCTCTGCGCGTTGATCCTGTGCGGACAGGATCTCTCGATCATGGGGATGATCGGCATCATCCTGCTGATCGGCATCGTGAAGAAGAATGCCATCATGATGATCGACTTTGCCCTGGTCGCGGAGCGCGAGCAGGGCCTGTCGCCGGTCGAGGCGATCCGGCAGGCCTGCCTGCTGCGCTTCCGGCCGATCATGATGACCACGCTCGCCGCGCTCTTCGGTGCCTTGCCGCTGGCGCTGGGCCATGGTGCCGGCGCGGAGCTGCGGGTGCCGCTGGGCATCGCGATCGTCGGTGGCCTGATCCTGTCGCAGATGCTGACGCTATTCACCACGCCGGTGGTGCATCTTTTCTTCGACCGGCTGGCCAGGCGCATCGAGGCGAGCCGGCGGCGGCCCGCCAGCCTGGCTGCCGCGAACGACAACGGGCGCGAGGTGCGTGGTGAAAGCGCGAGCGCCTGATGCGGCAGGCTTCCAGGAGAACGGATATCTAGTCGCCCGGGCGCAATATGTAGCCCGCGCCGACGACGGTATGGATCAGGGGTGTGGCGAAGTCGCGATCCACTTTGGCGCGCAGGCGGTGCATATGCATGTCGATGATGTTGCCGCGCGGCTCGAAGTCGTAGCTCCACGCCGCCTCGAGCAGCATGCTGCGGGTGACGACCTGCCCCGCGCGGCGCATCAGGCATTCGAGCAGCAGATACTCGCGGCGTTGCAGGCGCAGGTCCTGCCCGGCCCGGCTGGCGGTGCGTGCGCGGGTATCGAGCGACAGGTCGGCGCATTGCAGCACGTTGTTCATGCGGGTGCGATCGATGCGGCGGGCAAGCGCCTCGACGCGTGCGAGCAGTTCCGTGAAGGCATAGGGCTTGACGAGGTAGTCGTCGCAGCCGGCCTGGATCCCCTCGACACGCTGGGCAAGCCCGCCGATGGCGGAGAGCATCAGTACCGGCGTGGCGTTGCCGCCGGCGCGCAGGCGGCGCACCAGTTCCACGCCGTCGAGCGCGGGCAGCAGGCGGTCGGTGACGACGACGTCGTAGATGCCCTCGCTGGCCATCGCGAGGCCGGTGGCGCCATCCTCGGCCGTATCGACGATATGGCCGCTCTCGCCCAGGCCACGCGAGAGGAAGTGCCGGCCGCGTGCGTCGTCTTCGACTATCAGAATGCGCATGGAGGGCGGTTTTCCATCCGATACCTTAATATTGTTTCATGTTTGCGCGCAACGGCTGCCCGGCGTGGCAAGGCATGCCGCCATGCGCTTTGCATAGTGTAAAGCGAGCGGGCAGGCCGCGCCCGCGCGGGCTGTCCATTTCTGGAAACCTACATGTCGAACGTATTGGTCGTCGAGGACGACTCGCAGACACTCGAGGAAATCGTCGAGGCGCTGACTGATCACGGTTGCTCGGTCGAGACGGCACGGACCGGCCGTGACGGCCTGATGCTGGCGATCGCAAAAAGCTACGACGCGATCGTGCTCGACCGCATGCTGCCAGGCGGACTGGAGGGGCTAGGCATGCTGGCCGCGCTGCGCAGCGCCGGCGTGGTGACGCCCGTGCTGATCCTGAGTGCGCTCTCGGCGGTGGACGAACGCGTGCGTGGCCTTCGCGCCGGCGGCGACGACTATCTGACCAAGCCCTTCGAGTTCATCGAGCTGACCGCGCGCCTCGATGCGCTGATGCGCCGGCGCGAAGCGCCGCAGAGCGTGCAGGCGTATCAGGTCGGGCCGCTCAGGCTCGACCTGCTCACGCGGGAAGTGACGTGCGCGGGGCGCGCCGTGCCCCTGCTGCCGCGCGAGTACAGTCTGCTCGAGTACCTGATGCAGCACGAAGGACAGGTGGTGAGCCGCACGATGCTGTTCGAAGCCGTATGGGATTACCGCCTCGACGAGCGCACCAACGTCATCGATGTGCATATCAGCCGCCTCAGGAAGAAGATCGATCCTGCGGGCTCGATGCCGATGATCCATACCGTACGCGGTTCGGGATACCTGCTCCGTGCGCCTGCCTGATTTCTACCGCACGACCAGCTTTCGCCTCGCGACCCTGTTCCTCGCGATGTTCGGCGTGGTGGCCGCCGTACTGTTCAGCTATCTCTATGTCGAGATCACCGGCTTCGAAACCGAGCGTATCGACGACTGGCTGATGCGCGAACGCGCCTCCATTGCGCGCGTGGCGCCCGACGATCTCGCCGCCCGCTTCGAAAACCAGAATCGATACGATCCGCGCCACCAGCGCCCGTTTGGCCTCTTCGACGCAGACGGCAGGCATGTGGCGGGCGGCTATCCCGGCAATCGTCCCGCGATTCCATTCTTTGACAAGCCGTTCTCCGTGCGCCTCGAGGGGCTGCCCGGCGATCCCCCGGGGCGGTGTATCGCCGCGAGGCTCCAGGATGGCCGCGTTGCCCTGCAATGCCAGGAAACGCATGAACTCGATCACTTCGACGAGGAGTTGCTGCATGTCCTGATCACCGCCGCCGCGCTCACGCTGGTTCTCGGCCTGATCGGGGCCTGGCTGGTCGGCGCGGGATCCGTGCGGCGGCTGGACGCGGTCACCGCGTCCATCCGGGAGATCGTCGGTGGCAACCTGAGCCAGCGCCTGCCCCTGCATGCGAAGGGGGACGACATTGACCGACTGGTGCGCGTCGTGAACGGCATGCTCGATGAAATCGAGCGGCTGATGCACGAAGTCAAGGGCGTATGCGACGCCATTGCGCACGACCTGCGCACGCCGCTCACACGGCTCATGGCGGGGCTGGAGCGTGCGGAACGCCGCGCGAAGTCGGATGCCGACTACCGGCGCGCAATCGAGGACGCGATCCAGGAGGCCGGCGGCATCCTGCGCGCTTTCAACGCGCTCCTGCGCATCTCCGAGGTGGAGAGCGGCATGCGGCGGGATACCTTCGTCAAGGTCGACCTGGCGTCGGTGGTTGCCGATGTGGTCGAATTCTACGATCCGCCGGCGGAAGAGAAGGGCATCGCGCTCGAGCAGCGGCACGCCGCGCCGGGGCCTTACGAGATGCAGGGCGATCCGAGCCTGCTCTTCGAGGCGCTCGCCAACCTGGTCGAGAACGCGATCAAGTTTGCCCCCGAACATGGACAGGTCTCGGTCGCGCTGTTCCGCGACGCGAATGGTTTCGGCGTCACGATCAAGGATGACGGTCCCGGCATCGCGCCCGGGGAGCGCCAGGCCGTGCTGCGGCGATTCTACCGGGGGGAGGCGAGCCGGCACACGCCCGGCAGCGGACTCGGCCTGAGCCTCGTGCATGCGGTTGCCGGCATGCATGGCATGTCGATACGGTTCAATGACGTCCCGGCCGGCTGCGAAGTGGTGCTCTACCGGCAAGCGCAGCCGCTTTGACGACATCGCCGCGGCAGGGCGGCGCTTGTGCCCCGGGACCTGCCCATGCCGCAGCGCTGCCGGGGCAGCTTGCGCAGGCGGGCCGGCCCCGGCAGTGGCCTTGGCCAGCCGGCTATCGGGCCAGCGCGCGCAACCCGTCCAGCAGTTTTGCGGTCTCCGCCTCGGTGGTCAGGTAGCTGACCGAGGCGCGGGCGACCTGGCTCAGCCCCCGGGCGTTCATGTCGAGCGGCGTGTAGCCGGCGCCGTTGCTGCCGATCGCCACGCCCTGCGCCGCCAGGCTGCGTTGCACGGATACCGCGTCCTGTCCGGCCAGGTTGAACGCCACCAGCCCGGAGCGTTCGCGGCCCTGGTCCAGTACCGTCACGCCTGGGATCTCCGACAGTTGCGCACGCAGCGCCTGCGCGGTCTGGTCGATGCGCGCACGGATATTCTCCAGGCCGATCTCCAGCGCTTCCTGCAAGGCATTGGCCAGCCCGCAGCGCAGCGCCATCGCCGCTTCCGCCGATTCGAAGCGTGCCGCGCCGGCGCGCAGCACCGGCTCGCCGCGCGCGTCCAGCGGCGCCGAATAGGCGTCGACGAAGGCGGGCGCCAGCCGTGCCAGGAAATCCTGCCGCACATACAGCAGGCCCGTGCCTCTCGGCCCGCGCAGCGCCTTGCGGCCCGCGCCGGTCAGCACATCGCAGCCCACCTCGGCCACGTCGACGGGCAACTGGCCCACGGCCTGCGCGGCGTCGACGAAGTACGCAATGCCGTGGCGCCGCGCCACTTGCCCGATAGCCGCCGCCGGATTGATGAGTCCGCCGTTGGCCGGCAGCCAGGTCAGCGCAATCAGGCGGACGCGTTCATCGAGCATGGCTTCCAGCGCCTGCGGATCCACCGCGCCGCTGCTGTCGCAGGGGATGGCCTCGATCGACGCGCCCGCGCGCTGTGCGATCAGGCGCATGGCGGCCAGGTTGCCGCCCCATTCGTGGCGTCCGGCCAGGATGCGGTCGCCGGCGCGCCAGGCTCCCAAGGCCGCGAACGCGGCGCCCCATCCGGGCGAATTGCCGGTGGTCAGCGCGATCTCATCCGGCTGCGCATTCAGCAGGCGCGCGGCAAGGATGCGCGCGCGCTCCGGTTGTTCGCGCGCCGCCACGCCCGCTTCCATCGGCCCCTGGGTGGCCTCCCGCTGCAGATGCGCGTGGATCGCCGCCAGCGTGTCGACGGACGGCAGTGATGCGCCGGCGTGATTGAAATGTGTGGTGGTTTGCGTGCCCGGCGTGCGGGCGCGCAGCGCATCCACGGCTGCAGGGGTTAGCGGAACAGGCATGGCGGTCTCCCGTAAAGTAGCGTGCGCCGGCTTCAGGGCTGGGTGAGGGGTACCTTCAGCGCGATCACCGCTTCGACTTCCACGGCAACGCCGGTGGGCAGCGACGCCACGCCGACGGCGCTGCGCGCATGGCGGCCGGCATCGCCGAACACCTGCACCATCAGGTCCGACGCGCCGTTGGCGATGGCGCTCTGGCGATGGAATTCCGGCGTGCTGGCCACGAACACGCCCAGGCGTACCACGCGGGCCACGCGGTCCAGCCGGTCGCCCGTGGCGGCGGCAATCTGCGCCAGGACGCCCAGCGCCGCCAGGCGCGCGGCCTGCACGCCGTCATCGTCCGCGATGTTGTCGCCCAGGCGGCCGAGGTAGGCGGACTGGCCATGCTTGCGCGAGATCTGGCCGGAAATATAGAGAAGATTGCCTTCCTGCACGAAGGGCACGTAGTTGGCGGCGGGCGCGGCCGGCGCTTCCAGGGCGAGGCCGAGTTCGGCCACGCGGGCGGAGAGGGTGGTTGCCAGGGTCATGTCGGTTGCGTCTGGTATGGGTCGGGAAAGCCCCATCCTATGGACCTGCCCGCCGGGTGACAAACCAGTTTTTGCCCTGCATGCATGAGCAAGACTAATACGTGCCTTCCGGCGACTCGTGGGCGACCGTCTCGGCGAGCCAGTTCCGGAACGCCAGCGCGGCCTCGCCCGGCGCGCCGCGGGGCATGACGAGCCACCATCCGATGCGCGGATCTTCGAGTACGGCGTCGGGCAACGCCTGCACCAGGGCGCCGCTGGCCAGTTGCGGGGCGATCAGGCGGTGCCGGCCCATGGCCATGCCTTGCCCGGCCAGCGCCGCTTCCACCACGATGTTGTAGTCGTACAGGTGCACGGTTTGCGCCCGGCCCAGGTCCAGCCCGAAGCGGCGGGCCCAGGCGTCCCATTCGAACGGCTGCCTGGCATGCGAGGCCAGGAGCGCATGGCGCAGCAGGTCCTGCGGCTGGCGCGGGCGCTTGCGGCCGGCGATCAGGGCAGGGGCGCACACCACGGAAAGGCGTTCCGGCATCAGCCGTTGCGCGCGCACGCCCGGCCAGGCGCCGCGGCCGTAGCGGATCGCCACGTCCACCTCGCCGCCGGCGACGTCCGCCAGCGCGATATCGGGCCGCAGCTGCAGGTCGATGCCGGGATGGGCGGCGGAGAAGGCCGGCAGGCGCGGCGCCAGCCAGCGGGTGGCAAAGGAAGCCAGTATGCCGACCGTCAGCGTCGTGCGCGCGGCGGTGGGTGCGCGAAGCTGCTCGGTGCCCTGGCGCAGCAGCTCGAAGGCCGCATGCACCTGCGTGTAATAGGCTTGCCCGGCTTCGGTCAGCGCCACGGCGCGCGTGCGCCTCTCGAACAAGGCCACGCCCAGATCGCTTTCGAGCCGCTGGATATGGTGGCTGACGGCGCCTTGCGTCACGAACAGCTCTTGCGCCGCCTGGCTGAAACTCAGGCGCCTGGCTGCCGCTTCGAAAGCGCGCAGGGACACGAGGGGCGGCAGGGATCGCGTGGAACGCATGGGGCTTGAGCCTGGGCTTGGGGAGTGCGTAATGCTACGCCTTGTCGTGCCTAGGCCACGCGCCGGCCCGGCAGCAGCCCGGCGTACTCCCGCGCCAGGTATTCCGCCGCGTGCTCCAGCAGGAAGGCGCGGCAGACCTCGCCTGCGGGCATCAGCCGCTTGCTCGCCATGTGCGCGATATGCCAGACGCGTTCGATCGGCGTGCCGACGACATCGAGCAGCGCAATCTCCCGGGTGCGCAGTTCCAGTGACAGAGTGTGCAGTGACAACAGGCTGATGCCCATGCCTGCCATCACGGCCTGCTTGATCGTTTCGTTGCTGCCCAGGGTGATGACCCTGGCCGGCGAGAACAGGTGGTGCTTGAACATTGCCTCGGCCACCGTGCGGGTGCCGGAGCCCGGCTCGCGCAGCAGGAAGGTCTCGTGGCGCAGTTCTTGCAGATCGAAGCGTTCGGCATTGCGCAGCGGGTGCCGCGGCGAGGCCACTATCACGTGCGGATGCGCGGCGATGGGCTCGGAAACGGCGTCCAGCTCGCGCGGCGGACGGCCCATCAGCGCCAGGTCGATCGCGTTGTCCTGCAGCAGGCGCAGCAGCGTTTCGCGATTGCCCTCGGCAATGCGCACGTCCACGCCGGGATAGCGTTCCGAATAGCTGGCCAGCAACTTGGGCGCGAAATACTTCGCCGTGCTGATCAGCCCGATCGAGATCGTGCCCTGGTCGATTCCCTTGACTGCCTGCAGGCCGTCTTCCGCGTCCTTGACTTCGCCGAGGATGCGCGAGGCGTGATGCAGCAGGCGGTCGCCGGCCTCGGTCAGGGTGAGCTGGCGGCTGACGCGCTCGAACAGCGGCAGCCCGACCACGGACTCCAGCTGCTTGACCTGCATCGAGACCGCCGGCTGGGTCAGGTGCAGCGCTTCCGCCGCGCGCACGAAGCTGGCGTGCCGGGCGACGGTGACGAAGATCTGCAGTTGGCGAAGAGTGAGGGCGCGGAGGAAGGACATGGGCTGGAACGCATCACCTTAAGGGATCCCTTATATACGGGCTAAGAATATCTGAATTTACCTTATGGAGATAGCTGGATATCGTTTCCCTCAAGACGAATCCAAGCAGCGCAGCAGCCACGCAGCCAACCCACGGGAAGGAAACATCATGAACGCACCTGAGACGATCCAAGCCACCGCCAAGCCGCGCAAGCGCTACGACGCTGGCGTCATGAAGTACAAGGAAATGGGCTATTGGGACGCCGGCTACGAGCCCAAGGACACCGACTTGCTGGCGTTGTTCCGCATCACGCCGCAGTCCGGCGTGGATCCGGTCGAGGCCGCGGCCGCGGTGGCCGGCGAATCGTCCACCGCGACCTGGACGGTGGTGTGGACCGACCGGCTGACCGCGTGCGACATGTACCGGGCCAAGGCCTACCGCGTGGACCCGGTGCCCAACAATCCCGAGCAGTTCTTCTGCTACGTGGCCTATGACCTGTCCTTGTTCGAGGAAGGCTCGATCGCCAACCTGACCGCTTCCATCATCGGCAATGTGTTCAGCTTCAAGCCGATCAAGGCGGCCCGCCTGGAAGACATGCGCTTCCCCGTAGCCTATGTGAAGACCTTCGCCGGGCCGTCCACCGGCATCATCGTCGAGCGCGAACGCCTGGACAAGTTCGGCCGCCCGCTGCTGGGGGCCACCACCAAGCCCAAGCTGGGCCTGTCGGGCCGCAACTACGGCCGCGTGGTCTACGAGGGCCTCAAGGGCGGGCTGGATTTCATGAAGGACGACGAGAACATCAACTCGCAGCCCTTCATGCACTGGCGCGACCGCTTCCTGTTCGTGATGGATGCGGTCAACAAGGCGTCCGCGGCCACCGGCGAGGTCAAGGGCAGCTATCTCAACGTGACCGCCGGCACCATGGAGGAGATGTACCGGCGCGCCGAGTTCGCCAGATCGCTTGGCTCGGTGATCATCATGATCGACCTGATCGTGGGCTGGACCTGCATCCAGTCGATGAGCAACTGGTGCCGCCAGAACGACATGGTGCTGCACCTGCACCGGGCCGGCCACGGCACCTATACACGGCAGAAGAACCACGGCGTGTCGTTCCGGGTGATCGCCAAGTGGCTGCGCCTGGCCGGGGTCGACCATATGCATACGGGCACCGCGGTGGGCAAGCTCGAAGGCGATCCGCTCACCGTGCAGGGCTACTACAACGTCTGCCGCGACGCCTATACCAGGACCGACCTGACGCGCGGGCTGTTCTTCGACCAGGACTGGGCCTCGCTGCGCAAGGTGATGCCGGTGGCTTCGGGCGGCATCCATGCGGGCCAGATGCACCAGCTGCTGGACCTGTTCGGCGATGACGTGGTGCTGCAGTTCGGCGGCGGCACCATCGGCCACCCGCAAGGCATCCAGGCCGGCGCCACCGCCAATCGCGTGGCCCTGGAGGCGATGGTGCTGGCCCGCAACGAAGGGCGCGATATCGCCAACGAGGGCCCGGACATCCTGCGCGATGCGGCCAAATGGTGTTCGCCGCTGCGGGCCGCGCTCGATACCTGGGGCGATATCAGCTTCAACTACACGCCGACGGACACCTCGGATTTCGTGCCCACCGCATCGGTGGCCTGAGCGCGCGCCGTACCCGGTCCGACACCCGACATCAACGTACAAGAGAAGAGGACATCATGCGCATTACGCAAGGCACTTTTTCCTTCCTGCCCGACCTCACCGACGCGCAGATCACCAGCCAGGTCGAGTACTGCCTCGCCAAGGGCTGGGCGGTCGGCATCGAATACACCGACGACCCGCATCCGCGCAACACGTACTGGGAAATGTTCGGCCTGCCGATGTTCGACCTGCGCGATGCCGCCGGCATCCTGCAGGAGGTCAACCAGGCGCGCAAGGCCTTCCCCAGCCACTATATCCGCGTGATGGCGTTCGACGCGACGCATACCGTGGAGTCCGTGGTGATGTCCTTCATCGTCAACCGTCCCGCCGACGAACCGGGCTTTCGCCTGGTGCGGCAGGAGGAGCCGGGCCGCACGGTGCGCTACGCGATCGAGAGCTACGCGGTGCAGGCCCGCCCGGAAGGCAGCCGCTATTGAGCCGGCAACGGCTGTTCATTCGCAGTCCATCCGCCAACTTCGGAGCAAGCCATGTCCGCGCCCGAGTCTCCCGCACATCTGCAGCCGCCCGGCACCCTGGCGGCTACGCTCGCCAGTTCGGGCATCAAGGAATTGCTGGCCCAGCTGGATCGCGAGCTGATCGGGCTGGCGCCGGTCAAGTCGCGCATCCGCGATATCGCGGCGCTGCTGCTGGTGGACAAGCTGCGCGCGGCGCGCGGCTTTTCCGCCGGCGCGCCCAGCCTGCACATGTGTTTCAGCGGCAATCCCGGCACCGGCAAGACCACCGTGGCCCTGCGCATGGCGCAGATACTCCACCAGCTCGGCTACGTGCGCCGCGGGCACCTGGTGGCGGTCACGCGCGATGACCTGGTCGGCCAGTACATCGGCCACACCGCGCCCAAGACCAGGGAGATCCTGAAGAAGGCGATGGGCGGCGTGCTGTTCATCGACGAGGCCTACTATCTCTACCGGCCCGAGAACGAGCGCGACTACGGCCAGGAAGCCATCGAGATCCTGCTGCAGGTGATGGAGAACAACCGCGACGACCTGGTGGTGATCCTGGCCGGCTACAAGGATCGCATGGACCGATTCTTCGAATCCAACCCGGGCATGTCCTCGCGCATTGCCCACCATATCGATTTTCCCGATTACAAGGCCGAGGAACTGGGCCGGATCGCTGACCTGATGCTCGACGCGATGCAGTACCGCTTCGACGACGAGAGCCGAACGGTCTTTGCCGACTACCTGGCGCGGCGCATGACGCAACCGCATTTCGCCAATGCCCGCAGCGTGCGCAATGCGCTCGACCGCGCGCGGCTGCGCCACGCGTCGCGCCTGCTCAATGACCCGGGCGCCATTGCCGACGACCTGGCCCTGACCACCATCACCGCCCCCGACCTGCTCGCCAGCCGCGTGTTCGCGCAGCCTCAGGGCCAGGAGTGTGCGCCATGCAAGCCCTGATCTTCGACGTGGACGGCACGCTTGCCGATACGGAGTCAGCCCATCTGCAGGCCTTCAATGCGGCCTTTGCCGAGGTCGGCCTCGACTGGTGCTGGGATGTGGCGCTGTACACGCGCCTGCTGAAGGTGGCCGGCGGCAAGGAGCGCCTGCTGCACTACTGGCGCATGGTCGATCCGGATGAGGCCCGCGGCGCCAGCGTGGCCGAAGCCATCGAGGCGGTGCACGCCGTCAAGACCCGCCACTACACCGAGCGCGTCAGCGGCGGCGGGTTGCCGCTGCGCCCCGGCATCGCCCGGCTGATCGGCGAGGCCGGCCAGGCGGGCACGCCGATCGCGATCGCCACCACCACCACCCCGGCCAACCTCGATGCGCTGCTGCGCTCGCCGCTGGGGCCGGACTGGCGCGCTCGCTTCGCCGCCATCTGCGACGCCGGCACTACCGCGGTGAAAAAGCCCGCGCCCGATGTCTATCTCGAGGTGCTGGCGCGGCTTGGCGTGGATGGCGCTGACTGCCTGGCGTTCGAGGACTCCGGCAACGGCCTGCGCGCCGCGCAGGCGGCCGGCGTTCCCACCGTGATCACGCCGACGGCCTACACCGCCGCGGAGCGCTTCGATGGCGCGCTGCTGGTGCTGCCGCACCTGGGCGATCCGGACCAGCCCATGCCGCAGCACCTGCCGGGCGCGGACCACCGCTGGGCCGATCTGGCCGCGCTGCGCCGCTGGCATCGCGGCACCCGGTCCGAGGCGGCCTGAGATGAACTGCTTTTGGAATGAGACACGCAAAGTGCATCGACACCGCTATCCCGCGAATTCAAAAAGAGGAGACCAGCCATGCCACAACGACCCCAGCCGCATCAGCCGCATCAGCCGCACAGAAAGACCCTGACCCAGTTCCTGATCGAGGAGCGACGCCGCTACCCGCAGGCCAGCGGCGGCTTCAACGGCCTGATACTCAACGTCGCCATGGCGTGCAAGGAGATCGCGCGCGCGGTCGCGCTCGGCGCGCTGGGCGGCCTGCACGGCAGCGCGGACGGCGCCGTCAACGTACAGGGCGAGACGCAGCAGAAGCTCGATGTGCTCAGCAACGCGGCCTTCCTGCGCGTCAACGAATGGGGCGGCTACCTGGCCGGCATGGCGTCGGAGGAAATGGAGGTCCCCTACCAGATTCCGCCGCAGTATCCGCGCGGCAAATACCTGCTGGTGTTCGACCCGCTCGACGGATCTTCCAATATCGACGTCAACGTCTCGGTGGGCAGCATCTTCTCCGTGCTGCGCGCGCCGGAGGGTGCCGATGCGGTGGCCGAGCAGGATTTCCTGCAGCCCGGCACCGCACAGGTGGCGGCGGGCTACGCCATCTACGGGCCCACCACCATGCTGGTGCTCACGGTTGGCAATGGCGTCAACGGCTTTACGCTGGACCCCAACCTGGGCGAGTTCTTTCTCACGCACGCCAGCCTCGAGGTGCCGGCGGACACGCATGAGTTCGCCATCAACACTTCCAACAGCCGCTTCTGGGAGGCGCCGGTGCGGCAGTACGTCTCCGAATGCGTGGCCGGCCGGAGCGGGCCGCGCGGCAAGGATTTCAACATGCGCTGGATTGCCTCGATGGTGGCCGAAGCGCACCGCATCCTGATGCGCGGCGGCGTCTTCATGTACCCGCGCGACAGCAAGGACCCGGCCAGGGCCGGGCGCCTGCGCCTGCTGTACGAGGCCAATCCGATCGCCTTCCTGATGGAGCAGGCCGGCGGCCGCGCCAGCACCGGCCGGCAGCCCCTGATGTCGGTGCAGCCGGGCGCGCTGCACCAGCGCATCGGTGTCATCTTCGGCTCGCGCAACGAGGTGGAGCGGATCGAGCGCTATCACGCCGATCCGCCCGGTGCCGAACTTCCCAATCCCCTGTTCAACGAACGCAGCCTGTTCCGCGTTCCCGCCTGAGGTGCATGCGCATGTCCGAACGCTATCCCATCATCGCCATCACCGGCTCCTCCGGCGCCGGCACCACCTCCGTCACCCGCACCTTCGAGAGCATCTTTCGCCGCGACGGCGTGAAATCGGTCGTGATCGAGGGCGACAGCTTCCACCGCTACAACCGCGCCGAGATGAAGGTCAGGATGACCGAGGCCGAGCAGAGCGGCAATATGAACTTCAGCCACTTCGGTCCCGGCACCAATCTCTTTGGCGAGCTGGAGAACCTGTTCCGTACCTATGCCGAGTCGGGCACGGGCATGCGCCGGCGCTATCTGCACAGCGTCGAGGAGGCCGCGGCCTTCCAGCAGGAGCCGGGTACCTTCACCGGGTGGGAGCCACTGCCCGAGGACGCCGAACTGCTGTTCTACGAGGGGCTGCACGGCGGCGTGGTGACCGATGAGGTCAATGTGGCGCGGTATCCCGACCTGCTGATCGGCGTGGTGCCGGTGATCAACCTGGAGTGGATCCAGAAGCTGTGGCGCGACCAGAAGCAGCGCGGCTACTCCAGCGAGGCGGTGACCGACACCATCCTGCGGCGCATGCCGGACTACGTCAACTACATCTGCCCGCAGTTCTCGCGCACCCATGTCAATTTCCAGCGCGTGCCCTGCGTGGATACCTCCAACCCGTTTATCGCCCGCGAGATCCCGGCGCCGGACGAAAGCATGGTGGTGATCCGCTTCGCCAACCCCAAGGGCATCGACTTCCAGTACCTGCTGAGCATGGTGCATGACTCCTTCATGTCGCGCGCCAATACCATCGTGGTGCCCGGCGGCAAGATGGAGCTGGCCATGCAGCTGATTTTCACCCCCTTCGTGCAACGCATGATGGAGCGCCGCAAGCGCGCGGCCCTGTGAGGACCCGAGAGATGAATGCACCCGAACGTATCGATCCGGCGGCGCGCTGCGCCAACGCGCTGCGCTTTCTCGCCGCCGACGCGGTGGAGCAGGCCAGGTCCGGCCATCCCGGCGCGCCGATGGGCATGGCGGAGATGGCCGAGGTGGTGTGGCGGCGCCACCTGCGCCACAATCCGGCCAACCCGGCGTGGCCCGACCGCGACCGCTTCGTGCTGTCCAACGGCCACGCTTCCATGCTGCTCTACGCGGTCCTGCACCTGAGCGGCTACGCGTTGCCGGTGGCGCAGCTGCGCCAGTTCCGCCAGCTGCATGCGATGACCCCGGGCCATCCCGAGGCGGGCGTGACCCCGGGCATCGAGACCACCACCGGCCCGCTCGGGCAGGGCCTGGCCAACGCGGTCGGCATGGCGCTGGCGGAAAAACTGCTGGCCGCCACCTTCAACCGCCCCGGCCATGCCATCGTGGATCACCACACCTATGTGTTCCTCGGCGACGGCTGCCTGATGGAGGGGATCAGCCACGAAGCCGGTTCGCTGGCGGGCACGCTCGGGCTCGGCAAGCTGATCTGCCTGTACGACGACAACGGCATCTCCATCGACGGCGAGGTGTCCGGCTGGTTCGCCGACGATACGCCGCGGCGCTTTGCCGCCTATGGCTGGCATGTCATCCCGGACGTGGACGGCCACGACGCGCAGGCCATCGACGCCGCCATCGTCCAGGCCAGGGCGCAAGGGGAGCGGCCCACGCTGATCTGCTGCAAGACGGTGATCGGCAAGGGCGCGCCGGCCAAGGCCGGCGGGCACGATGTACACGGTGCGCCGCTGGGCCCGCAGGAGATCGCCGCCATGCGCGCAGCGCTCGGCTGGGAGGCGGAACCGTTCGCGGTGCCGCCCGACGTGGCCGCCGCCTGGGATGCCCGCGCGCAGGGCGCCGAACGCGAGGCCGGCTGGAACGCGCGCTTCGCCCGCTACAGCGCGGCCTACCCCGAGCTGGCCGCGGAGTTCCTGCGCCGCGTCGAAGGCAGGTTGCCGACGGCATTCGAGGCCGGGCTGACCGCGCTGCTGGAGGCACCCTCGGCCTTGCACGGCAAGATCGCCACGCGCAAGGCGTCGCAGCTCACGCTGGAAGCGCTGACGGCGGCCTTGCCGGAACTGCTGGGCGGCTCGGCCGACCTGACCGGCTCCAACCTGACCGACGTGAAGGCGTCGGTGTGGGTCAACCATGCGGGGCAGGGCAACTACGTGAGCTACGGCGTGCGCGAGTTCGGCATGGCGGCCGCGATGAACGGCATGGCCCTGCATGGGGGGCTCATCCCCTACGGCGGCACCTTCATGACATTCTCCGATTACTCCCGGAACGCCATCCGCATGGCTGCCCTGATGCGGCAACGCGTGATCCATGTGCTGACCCACGATTCGATCGGGCTTGGCGAGGACGGTCCCACCCACCAGCCGGTCGAGCATGCGGCCAGCCTGCGGCTGATCCCAAACAACCAGGTCTGGCGCCCCTGCGATGGCGTGGAGACCGCGCTGGCCTGGCTGGCGGCGGTGCGGCGCGACAACGGGCCGAGCTGCCTGTTGCTGTCGCGCCAGGCGCTGACCCCGTTTGCCCGCGATAGCGGGCAGCTCGCCGGCATCCGGCGCGGCGGCTACGTGCTGCAGGATGCGCGGACGCCCCAGGCGGTGCTGATCGCCACGG
This sequence comes from Cupriavidus sp. 96C5-1, assembly GCF_057798855.1. Taxonomy (NCBI): domain Bacteria; kingdom Pseudomonadati; phylum Pseudomonadota; class Betaproteobacteria; order Burkholderiales; family Burkholderiaceae; genus Cupriavidus; species Cupriavidus sp. 96C5-1. Next base: position 215,288 of record NZ_JBYOJU010000006.1, read on the forward strand.
GTTCCGAGGTGGAGATCGCCATGCGTGCCGCAGCCTTCCTGGCCGAGGAGGGGATCGGCGCGCGCGTGGTGTCGATGCCCTGCGTGGAGCTGTTCCACGCGCAGGACGCCGCCTATCGCGAGGCCGTGCTGCCGGCCGGTGTGCCGCGCGTCAGCGTCGAGGCGGGCGTCACCTGGTTCTGGCGCGCGGTGGTGGGCGAGGGCGGTGCCACCATCGGCATCGACACCTTCGGCGAATCGGCGCCGGCCGACGCGCTTTACCAGCACTTTGGCCTGACCCCGGCCCATGTCGCGGATGCGGTGCGCGCGCTGCTGGGCAAGCCGTGATGGGCATCGCGGCGGACAGGAACAGGGCCGCGGTATTGATCGACCTCGACGGCACCCTGGTCGATACGGCGCATGACATCGTGGAGGCGGCCAACCGCATGCTGGACGAGCTTGGGAGCGCGCCGTTGCCCTTCGACACGGTCAGCGGCTTTATCGGCAAGGGCGTGCCCAACCTGGTGCGGCGCGTGCTCGAGACCGCGGGCATCGGCCAGAGCGGGGCGGAATTCGCGGAGGCGGTGTTCCACCACCACTATGCCGACGTCAATGGGCATCTGGGCCAGGTCTTCCCCGGCGTGCAGGCCGGGCTGGCGGCCTTGCAGCGCCAGGGCTACCGGCTCGCCTGCGTGACCAACAAGCCCAGGGCGCTGGCGGCGCCGCTGCTGGCCAAGACAGGCCTGGCCAGGTACCTGGAGGCCCTGGTCGGCGGCGACACGATCGCGCGGATGAAGCCGGACCCGGAACCCTTGCGGCATGCCTGCCGCCTGCTGGGGGCCGAGGCAGGGCGGAGCGTGCTGATCGGGGATTCGGCGGTCGATGTGGCAGCGGCGCGGGCCGCCCGCATGCCGGTCTACCTGGTGCGCTACGGCTATGCGGGCGCCGGCGGTGCCGCGGCGCTGGACAGCGACGGCGTGATCGACTCGCTGGAGGACTTGCCCGGACTGCTGGCGCTGGCGCGCCGCGGGCCGGAGCGAGGCGATCAACGCGACGCGCGAAGCTGACAGGATGCGCCAAAGCCGTCTGATGCGCCCGATGGTGTCATGCGGAAGCGGAAAGCCAATCGGACCACACGCGAGCCACCTCAGAACAACCATACGGAGACAGGCGGGGATGACCATCAAGACGGCCATCCCCGCCAGGAGAGAATCATGCCAACCACAGGCACAGTCCACACGCTATCGGCCCTGCTGGCCGGGGGCGATGTCGCCGGCCAGCGCGTCTTTATCCGCGCCGACCTCAACGTGCCGCGGGATGCCGCCGGCGAAATCACCGACGATACGCGTATCCGCGCTTCCCTGCCGGCCATCGAAGCCTGCCTGCAGGCGGGCGCGGCGGTCATGGTGACCTCGCACCTGGGACGGCCGGTGGAGGGCGAGCCGGACCCGCGCCATAGCCTGGCGCCGGTGCGCCGCCGCCTCTCGGCGCTGTTGCGGCGCGAAGTCCCTTTGCTGAGCAGTTGGGTCGATGGCGGCTTCCAGGTGCCGCCCGGCCAGGTGGTGCTGCTGGAGAACTGCCGCGTCAACAAGGGCGAGAAGGGCAATTGCGATGAACTGGCGCAGAAGATGGCGAGGCTGTGCGACATCTACGTCAACGACGCCTTCGGCACGGCCCACCGTGCCGAGGCGACCACCCACGGCATCGCCAGGTATGCCCCGATAGCCTGCGCCGGCCCGCTGCTGGCCGCCGAGATCGAGGCGCTGGGCCGCGCGCTGGGCCAGCCGGCGCGTCCGCTGGCGGCGATCGTGGGGGGCGCCAAGGTCTCGACCAAGCTCACCATCCTGAAGTCGCTGGCCGGCAAGGTCGATCAGCTCATCGTGGGCGGCGGCATCGCCAATACCTTCATGCTGGCGTCCGGCCTGAAGATCGGCAAGTCCCTGGCCGAGGCGGCGCTGGTGGAGGAAGCCCGCGCCATCATCGACATGATGGCCGCGCGCGGCGCCTCGGTGGCCATTCCGGTGGACGTGGTGTGCGCCAGGGAATGCAGCGCCACCGCCGGCGCCGCGGTAAAGCGGGCGGAAGACGTGGCGGACGACGACATGATCCTGGACCTCGGGCCGCGCACGGCGGCGCAACTGGCCGGGCAGATCAAGACCGCCGGCACCATCGTATGGAACGGGCCGGTCGGCGTGTTCGAGTTCGACCAGTTCGGCAATGGCACCCGGGTGCTGGCCGAGGCCATCGCCGCCTCGCCGGCGTTCTCGATCGCCGGTGGCGGCGATACGCTGGCCGCCATCGCCAGGTACGGCATTGCCGGGCAGCTTGGCTATATCTCGACCGGCGGCGGTGCCTTCCTCGAATTCCTGGAAGGCGGCAAATTGCCGGCCGTCGACGTGCTGGCGCAGCGCGCAGCCGCGTGAGGCCCGATCCCCCATTCCCGACATCACCGAATCCGCGTCAACCCAAGGAGCTTCGCCATGTCCCTCGTATCGCTGCGCCAGTTGCTGGACCACGCCGGAGAATTCGGCTACGGCGTGCCGGCTTTCAATGTCAATAACCTGGAACAGATCCAGGCCATCATGGAGGCCGCCGGGGAGACCGACAGCCCGGTCATCCTGCAGGCCTCCGCCGGCGCGCGCAAGTATGCCGGCGAAGCCTACCTGCGCCATATGGTGCTGGCTGCGGCGGAGACCCATCCGGACCTGCCCATCGTGCTGCACCAGGACCATGGTTCCAGCCCGGCCGTATGCCAGGCATCGATCCGCTCGGGCTTTACCAGCGTGATGATGGACGGTTCGCTGCGTGAAGACATGAAGACGCCCTCGGACTACGGCTACAACGTCGAGGTCACCCGCCGCGTCTGCGAGATGGCGCACGCGGTAGGGGTGTCGGTGGAGGGCGAACTGGGCTGCCTGGGCTCGCTCGAAACCGGCCAGGCCGGAGAGGAGGACGGCGTGGGCGCTGCCGGCACCTTGTCGCACGACATGATGCTGACCGACCCCGACCAGGCGCGCGACTTCGTCGCCCGCACCGGCGTGGATGCCCTGGCCATCGCCATCGGCACCAGCCACGGGGCCTACAAGTTCTCGCGCAAGCCGACGGGCGACATCCTGGCGATGGACCGTATCCGCGACATCCACCGGAAAATTCCCGATACCCACCTGGTGATGCACGGTTCCAGCTCCGTGCCGCAGGAGTGGCTGGAGATAATCCGCCAGTACGGCGGCGAGATCAAGGAAACCTACGGCGTGCCGGTCGAGGAGATCCTGCGCGGCATCAAGACCGGCGTGCGCAAGGTGAACATCGACACCGATATCCGCCTGGCCATGACCGGCGCCATCCGCAGGTCCCTCGCCGAAGACCGCAGCGAGTTCGACCCGCGCAAGGCATTGCTGGCGGCCAAGAAAGGCGCGAAGAGCGTGGTGCGCCTGCGCTTCGAGGCGTTCGGCTGTGCCGGGCAGGCTTCGAAGATCAAGCCGGTGCCGTTGGAAAGGCTGGTGCCGCGCTACCGCTAGAGACCAGGCGAAGGGGATCCGTCCGGCGTGCCAGGCCATGCGCCAGCCCGGTGTTCCGCGTGATGACGCGCGGGTGCGGGGCTGGCGCCGCGTCCTTTTGCGCCGATCGATCCGCCGCGCGAGACGGCTGGTGTGCCACGCCCGGCACAGACTGTCACCGTGGCCGGGTTGCCACGCGCCGCGCCGTCGGCCACGCCGTGCTGGCACGGAACGTGAATGTGCCAAGGCGGATTTATCAGCCCTGGAGCCGGTATGTGGGTAGTGAAACTCGGCGGCAGCCTTGGCCGCGATCCGCTGTTGGGCGAGTGGCTGCGGGAGTTGAGCGAACTCGGCGGCGGCCGCATCGTCGTGGTGCCGGGCGGCGGCTTCGCTGCGCAGGTGCGGGAGCATCAGGCGCAGTGGGCGTTCAGCGACGTGGTGGCGCACAATATGACGGTGCTGGCCATGGCCCAGTACGGGCTGATGATGCAGGGCCTGTGCCCCGGCATGTCGCTGGCGGTCCACGAGAAGGATATCCAGGACGTGCTGCGCAATGCCGGCGTGGCGGTGTGGGCGCCGGGGGGGGGGGGGGGCGGCACGCGCCCCCCCACAGGCCCCCCCGCCGGCCCGGCGGGCCCCC
>NZ_JBYOJU010000006.1:219412-240138 GCF_057798855.1 Cupriavidus sp. 96C5-1
GGGCTGGGGGGGGGGGTTCTTGCTTTCGCTTCCCGGGGGGGGGGGGGGGGGGGGGGGGGGGGGGGGGGGGGGGGGGGGGGGGGGGCGCCCCCCCCCCCCCGACGACATGTCGCAACCGGGCGCCGGCTCGGACAGCATGGCCGCGTGGCTGTCGAACCGCCTCAACGCCGAGATGCTGGTACTGGTCAAGTCCTCTCCGGTCGAACCCGGCCTTGCCGTGGAGCAGTATGCCGGGCAGGGGCTGGTCGACCGCCGCTTCGTCCATGTCACGCGGGGCGCGCCCTATCCCATCGCGCTGCTGCACAAGAGCGATCTGGCGCGCATGCGCGCACTGCTGCTGCATCCGGCAACGTGCTGAAGTTGCGCTAGCGCCGGCCAGGCGCATGCCGGCGGCAGCCGGCATGCGCGAACCCGCAATCAGCTATGCGCCGCGAACGGATGCGCCGAGCTCTGCTTCCTGGCTACCACGTCGGCGGCGCTCGGCCAGCCGTCGACGGCGCGCTTGATGGCTTCGCGCGTGGCCTGGTAGTTGTAGTCCTGGATCTTGTTATCGTCCTCGGCCTGCCAGTGGATGAACACGCCCACGCTGATAAACAGGTCGTCTGCTTCGGCGGACGGGATGGTGCCGTCTTCCACGCTATCCGCCACCGCCATGGCCACGCCGCGCTGGGCCGGGCCGAACATCTGCACGGCCTGCTTGGCGCCCTTGATGGTGACCTTGTTGAACAGCACGGTGTTCGGCTTGGCCTGCAGGTTCGGCGCGACCACCGCGAGCAGCGACGTGAAGCCGTCCTTGTTGTTGGTCAGCGCGTTGCAGAAGGCGGTTTCGGCAGCCGAGCCGCGCGGCCCCAGGATCAGGTCGATATGCGCGACCTCGTTGCCGTCGCCGACCAGCGATTCGCCAACACGAACACGATCGATTTTTGCCATTTGCGAGTCTCCCGTTTAGAGGATGTTCAGGAAAGGAAAAGAAGGCGCAATGCGTCCCCCCGGGGCTTTACCTAACACGTTCCATGCCAAGTGCCGCCGCTGGTCCCTTTGCCAGGGCGTGCGCATGGTGGAGGGCATCTGCCTGTGCCAGACGCGGGCCCGACGGGTGACACTCTGTGCGAGCGGCGGGCGATCCCTGCGCACAATGTGATGAACGCGCGGGCCGGCAGCGGCTGGCTAGGCGTGCTGGCGCAGGTTGCGGGTGCCGATGGACAGGGCCGCGGGGATGCCGGCGGTGCGGCGGAATTCAGCGTGGCTCGCCTTGATCAGCGACTGGATCCGCTCGCCGCGCAGGCACAGTTCGGCGTCGAGCGCGCCTGTGGCCGCTCCGGTGGCCGAGACCGAACAGAAGGGGTGGCCGGCAGCCACATAGGTGCCTGGCACGGGAATGTCGTGGCACCAGCCGGTGCGCATCAGCGCGGCTGCGAGCGTGGCGTTGACCTGTGCCGCTTCTTGCGCGAAGACAATCTGGAAGCCGCGCACCCCGGCCTGCCGCACCGCCGGGGGCTCGGGCGTTGCGCCGCGGCAGGCCTGCAGGTGCGCGTGCATCAGGCCGCGCGGACAGGCATCGGCGTAGAGCGCCATGCTGGCCGGCGGCCGCGGGTTGACTTCGAGCACCGTGAGCTCCGGCGCATCGAACAGGAAGTCGATGCTGTTCAGGCCGAGCAGGCCGGTTTCACGCGCAATGCAATGCACGATCTCGACGAGGCGTGCCATCGCGGCCGCCGGCAGTATCGACGGTCCGGCCGCGCCCTGGAACAGATAGGGGCAGTCGTGGTGCGCGGCGATGCGCTGCAGGCTGATGCCGACCAGCTGGACGCCTCGGCGGTGGGCGACGAATAGCGCGGACATCGGCAGGCCGGGACTGCGCCGCTGGAAGTAGCGGGTGGTATCGACGGCACTGACGGCACTGACGGCACTGACGGTGCTGATGGTGCCGCTGGTATCGGCGGCATCCTCGGCGGCCAGCTGGCGGATGTGCCAGCCGCCGGTACCGCCGACAGCCTTGCACAGCCAGCCAGACGGATCGCGCGGCATCTCCAGGCGGGTTTCCGGATGCGCAATGCCGAGCGCGGCCAGCAGCGGGAAGAAGACACCGGGCTGCTTGACGCCGCGCACCGTGGCGGCGCTATTGCCGAACAGCGGCACCAGCGCGTGGCCGGCATCGAGCAGCTCGGGCCGTTGTTCGAAGCCGCTGCCGGCAACCCAGCCAGACGGATGCTCGGTGTCGCGCAGCCGGCGCAGCGCGGCGAGCAGGTGCTCGCCGTCGACGGCCATCGTGCCGGCGGCGCCGATCGGCTCCCAGCGCGCCGCGACGTGCCGCGTGTCGGCGTCGCCGAACAGGTCCAGCGCGGCCACGCGCAAGCCGGCTTGCGCCGCGGACTCGGCCATCATTCGCGAAGACAGGCCGGCAACGATGAGGGTTTGGGAGGGCATGGCGGCTCGAGGGGAGTCAAGAACAATGGGCTTCGCTTTGCGTGGCGCCGGGTCAAGCCGGCCCTCTCCCCGTTGGGGGGAGCGACAGCCGCCGCCATCTCGAACGGAGCTGGAGCACCCTGTCGCCTTCATCAGGCTGCCGCTCTCCGCACGGCGGATGAGGGGCCGGGGCAATGCGTGGGCGCGTCCCGTGGCGCCACGCCGGAGAGAGGCCAATGGCTGCGCTGGCGCTCGCTATCAAGCAATCGGCATACCAGGCGTGGCACGCAGGCGCAAGCGGGGGCATCCGGCCTGCTGCACGCGCGGGGGACAGTGGCACTGTCACTGCCGCTTTCCGCGCAGGCTGTCACGGCTCTGCCGCGTGCCTGGCGGCGCTACGGCTGGTCGGCCGTCTCTGCCTGCGCCAGATTGATATGCAGCCGGTGTATCTTGCGGTACAGCGTGTTCCGGCTGATGGAGAGCGAGCGGGCCACCGTGCTGACGTTCCAGCGGTGCTTGTGCAGCAGGCCGAGGATGGTGTCGCGCTCATTCAGCTGGATGGCATTGAACTGCGCCAGCGCCCTCGCTTCGTCGTCCGGCATATCGGGCGCCGCCGGCCTGGCGGGCTCGCGGGGCAAGCTGGCTTCCGCCGCGCCCTGCGTGATTTCCGCCGGCAGGTGCTGGCACGCGATGGCGTCGCCATCGCAGAGCGCCAGCGCAGTGCGCAATACATGGCGCAACTGCCGGAGATTGCCGGGCCAGGGGTAGCGCAGCAGCGCCTGCTCCGCCTCCGGTGCCAGCGCCGGCGCCCGCTCCGGCTCGGCCTCCTCGGCGAGAATGTGCTGCATCAGCGTCAGGCGATCGGTGCGCTCGCGCAGCGGCGGCAGGCGCAGCTCGATGCCGTTGAGCCGGTAGAACAGGTCTTCGCGGAACTGGCCGCTCTGCACCAGTTCGGCGAGGTTGCGGTGGCTCGCGCTGACCAGCTGGAAATCGACCTTGACCACCGCCTCGGAGCCGAGCGGCGAGACCTGGCGTTCTTCCAGCACGCGCAGCAGGCGGGACTGCAGGGTCATGGGCATGTCGCCGATTTCGTCGAGAAACAGCGTGCCGCCGTTGGCCTGGATGATCTTGCCGCGCCGGCCTTCGCGCTGGGCGCCGGTGAACGCGCCGGCGCGGTAGCCGAACAATTCGCTCTCGATCAGGTTTTCCGGCAGCGAGGCGCAGTTGATGGCAACAAAGGCGCGCTCGCGCGCCGGGCTCATCTGGTGCAGGGCATTGGCGAAAACCTCCTTGCCGCTGCCGGTTTCCCCGTGCAGCAGGATGGGGATACGCCGGGTGATGACGCGTTGCGCCAGCCGGACCTGGGCTTCCATCTGCGGGTCGCCAAAGGCCAGCCTGGCGGACGGCGCCTCCGTGGCGAGGCTGCGCGCGGCCACGGCCGGGGGGGCCACGTCCGCCGCCCGCGGCGCGGGCTGGCCGATGACCGGCTTTGGGCTGCCACTGGCGCCAAGGTTTGGCTGCTGCGCCACCATGAAGAAGCGGTTCGACGCGCTCGCGCGATAGACCGGCACCGGGTGGAAGGAGTGGCGCGCGCACCGCGCCAGGATCTCGTCGAGCGAGGTCTTGAACAGTTCGTCGATCTGCTTGCCGAGCAGCGCGGACAGCGAACGGAAATCCAGCTGGAACAGCGCACTGCGGTTGGCTGCCAGCACCCTGCCGTTGCCGTCGATCGCCAGCTTGCCTTCATGCAGGGTGTTGACGAGTTCGGGGCGGCTGTGGAAATGGACCTGGTGCGCATGCTTGAAGCGCTCGTCCATCAGCCGGTTCTCGATCATCTGGCGGGACATGCCGACCAGCACCAGCGAATGCTGCTGCAGCAGCGGTGAACGGCTGGTGACGTCGAGCACGGCGGTCAGCTCGCCGCGGTCGTCGAAGATGGGCGAGGCCGAACACGTCAGCGAGGTGTACTGCGCAAAATAGTGTTCATTCTGCCGCACCGCAACAGGCTCGGCTTCGATCAGGCAGGTACCCATGCCGTTGGTGCCGGCTTCGCGCTCGCTCCAGACCGCGCCGGTGCGGAAGCCCAGCGGTTCCACGTCCTGCGAAAAGCCGACGGACGACACCATATGCACGATGACGCCGTCCACATCGGTCAGCACGACGGCCAGCTCGGGGTCGGCGAGCTGCTGGTAGAGCGTGGTCATCTCCAGCTTGGCGCACGCGATCAGGTCGCTCATGCGGTCGCGCCGCACATTGAACTCCGGCTGGGTCAGGATCGGCGGCATGGCCTGTTGCGCCGGATCCAGCCGGAAGTCCCGCAGGCAGCGCGCCCAGGAGCGCGTCACCACCGAGCTGTTCTGTGCACCGCACAACTCTCCGTTGACGACGTTCAGGATCTGCGCGACGTGGTGACTGGCGGATTGAAGTATTGTCACCGAGCTCCTCCTTTAGCCTGCGGGCTTCTTGTGCGGTGCAATCTGGTGTGGGCTGCGATCTGCTGCGACGCAATGTAGGAAGCGGCCAACGGTGGTTGTGTTCGTGGAAGCCGATTTCCTTCGGGGAGGTGACACTATAGGCCGGACTCCGGATTGCATCAACGTGGCGGAAACCCTCGATTTCGAGGGCCCCCGGCTCAGCGCGCCGCCCGCGTCGCCGGTGCAATGCCGCAGGCGTGCAGCGCTTCCTCCTGGATGCCCCGATAGCGCCTGGCGGCGTTCTTCCCGTATTCCGGATCGCGGAATATTGCGCCGCCTTCACCGCCGAGCGTGGCGTACCTGGCGAAGGTAGAGGATTCGACATAGTCGTCGTAGGGCAGCCGCGCAGCGATCTGGTCGATCGCGCACGCGCACTTGTACAGGTAGGCCTGGGCGCCGCCGTTCTTCGCCATGCACTCGCCCACATATTCGACGCGGGCGGTGGTGGGGTAGTTGTTGGCAGGCTGGTCTTGCTGCGTCTGCGCGCCGGCCGGCATCATGGCCGATGCCGCCAGCAGGCAGGCCATATGCCGAAGGCCGAAGAAGGAAGGCAGCATGGGGGTCTCCTCGTGTCGGGCGATTTCATACGCCGCTGTTTTTTCGCAAGCTTTGCACGGCTCGTCACGCACGCCGACGCAAGTCGCGCGCCAGCCGGCCACGGCGCCGCGCCTAGGCGGCTCTGCCGCCTCGGCTGGTCCAGTTATGACACATATTGTCCCGGCATCGCCCCGCCCCCTGGAACGAATGGGTGCGCATTGCCACGGCTGGGCGGCGCATCGCGAATCCCGCTTTGCGATCCAGCGTTCAAGACGTACTGGAGGCGCGCGTTGCAGGCACGGGGGGGCGGGTCGGGCATGGATCGTGCAAAAGACGGCGTGGCACCTGACCAAGGGCTGCCAGGTTCGCAACCCGCGCAATCAGTTTCAGTCGAAGAGCCAAAGGCGGCGCGCAGGAAGCGGGATCCAGACTTTGTCACGTAAAGAAAGACGGAGGAGACATGAAATTCCGGACCATGATGGTGGGGATGGCGATGCTTGCCACGGCCACCGTGTCAGCCACTGCACGCGCGGATGCCGAACTGGACAAGTTGCTGGCCAACCCGGCCAACTGGGCTGCCCAGGCGGGCGACTACGCCAATCACCGCTACAGCGAACTCAAGCAGGTCAACGCCGGCAATGTGAAGAACCTGCAGGTCGCCTGGACGGTGTCCACCGGCGTGCTGCGGGGCCATGAAGGCTCGCCGCTGGTGATCGGCGATACGATGTTCATCCATTCGCCCTTCCCGAACAAGGTGATCGCGATCAACCTGAAGGACCAGTCCTTCAAATGGAAGTACGAGCCCAAGCAGGAAAGCAACGTGGTGCCGGTGATGTGCTGCGACACCGTCAACCGCGGCCTGGCCTACGGCGACGGCAAGATCCTGCTGCAACAGGCCGACACCACCCTGGTAGCGCTCGACGCCAAGACCGGCAAGGTCATGTGGAGCGTCAAGAATGGCGATCCCAAGGTCGGCGAGACCAATACCAATGCCCCGCACGTCTTCAAGGACAAGGTCATCACCGGCATCTCCGGCGGCGAGTTCGGCGTGCGCGGCCGCCTGATCGCCTATGACCTGAAGACCGGCAAGAAGGTCTGGACGGCCTGGAGCACCGGCCCGGACAACGAACTGCTGTTCGATCCCGCCACCACCATGACCTGGACCGACGGCAAGATGGCGCCGGTCGGCAAGGACTCCTCGATCAAGACCTGGAAGGGCGACCAGTGGAAGCTGGGCGGCGGCACCACCTGGGGATGGTATGCCTACGATCCCAAGCTGAACCTGGTCTACTACGGCAGTGGCAACCCGGGCACCTGGAATCCGGCGCAGCGTCCGGGCGACAACAAGTGGTCGATGACGCTGTTCGCGCGCGACCTGGATACCGGCAAGGCCAAGTGGGTCTACCAGATGACGCCGCACGACGAGTGGGACTACGACGGCGTCAACGAAAACGTGCTGGCCGACCTGAACATCAAGGGCAGGAAGGTGCCCTCGCTGGTGCACCTGGACCGCAATGGCTTCGGCTACACCCTGAATCGCGAAACCGGTGAACTGCTGGTGGCGGAGAAGTACGATCCGACCATCAACTGGGCATCCAGGATCGACATGAAGAGCGGGCGCCCGATCGTCAACGCCAAGTACTCGCCCGCCACCACGGGCCCGGACGTCAACGTCCAGGGCATCTGCCCGTCGGCGCTCGGGACCAAGGACCAGCAGCCGATGAGCTACGACCGCAAGTCGGGCATCTTCCTGGTGCCGACCAATCACGTCTGCATGGACTATGAGCCGTTCCAGGTGGAGTACACCGCGGGCCAGCCGTATGTCGGCGCCACCCTGTCGATGTACGCGACCCCGAAGAGCCACGGCGGCATGGGCAATTTCATCGCCTGGGACGCTGCCGCCGGCAAGATCCTGTGGTCCAAGCCCGAGCGTTTCTCGGTATGGTCCGGCGCGCTGGCTACAGCGGGCGATATTGCCTTCTATGGCACCCTGGAGGGCTATGTGAAGGCCGTCAATATCAAGGACGGGAAGGAACTGTGGAGGTTCAAGACGCCCTCCGGCATCATCGGCAACGTCTTCACCTATCAGTTCGAAGGCAAGCAGTACGTCGGCGTTTACTCGGGCATCGGCGGATGGGCCGGCATCGGCATGGCGGCGGGGCTGGAGAAGTCTAGCGAGGGCCTGGGCGCGGTGGGCGGCTACAAGGACCTGGCGAAGTACACCGAACTGGGCGGCACGCTGTTCGTCTTCGCGCTGCCGACGACCTGATGCCTGTCCTTCCCGCCTCACGCTACATAGCCTGAAACAGCCGTGGCTGGCGGCCCGGCGCGGCCGCCAGCCACGTGCCCCCACAAGGAGTTGAAGAGATGTTCCGTTCCTCAATGGTAGTGTTTGCCCTGCTGGCCTGCACCGTGTGCGGCGCGCAAAGCAAGAGCGAAGCCGCGCAATCGGCAGCACCTTATACGGTGAGCGAAGGCAACAAGGTGGACACCAATACCCTGCAAGGCTGGAAGACCTGGCGTGCGATGGCATGCGAGCGCTGCCACGGCGCGCAGCAGGAAGGCATGGTCGGCCCCTCGCTGGTGGATTCCCTGAAGAAGCTGTCGAAGGACGATTTCCACAAGATCATGATGGAGGGCCGGATCGACAAAGGCATGCCGAATTTCGGGGGATCCGACATGATGCAGAAGAACTGGCAGAACCTGTATGGCTATCTCAAGGGCCGCTCGGATGGCAAGATCCAGCCGGGCCACGTCTATCCGGCCGAAAAATGATGACCGGGCCGACACAGAGGAGCCGACGCAGGCGCATCGGGAGACTGGCGCTGACGACAATGATGCTGGCGGGCGCGCTGGCGGCGCGGCCAGCCGGGGCGCAGGCACCGCCGCCGGACAAGGTGCTGCGGGTCTGCGCCGACCCGAACAGCCTGCCATCGTCGAACCAGCGCGGGGAGGGCTACGAGAACAAGATCGCGCAGGCCATGGCCCGCGATCTCGGCAAGGAGGTGGCCTACACCTTCTTCCCGCAGCGCATGGGCTTCGTGCGCAATACGCTGCGCGCCAGGGATCCTGACACCGGCCGCTGGAAATGCGACCTGATCGTCGGCGTGCCCAAGGACTACGAACTGACGGCGAACACCCGGCCGTACATGCATTCGACCTATGCGCTGGTGTTTCGCCAGCGCGATGCGCTGCGCGGCGTGGCCACGCCGGAGGACCTGCTGAAACTGCCGCCCGACATCCTGGGCAAGCTGCGCTTCGGCATCTTCTCGCGCGCGCCGTCGGTGGACTGGCTGCTGCGCAACCGGCTGTTCGAGCAGGCCGTGGTCTACCAGCAGCAAAGCGGCGATCCCGACGAGGCGCCGGGCGGCGTGGTCGAGCGCGACCTGCTGGCCGACAAGATCGACGTCGCCATCCTGTGGGGGCCCATCGCGGGCTATCTGGCCCGCCAGCATGCGGGGGCGGGCGAATGGGTGATGGTGCCGTTCCGGCCTGACCCGCAGCTCAAGTTCGATTACGAGATCGCCATGGGCGTGCGCTTTGGCGAAAAGGCGTGGAAAGATGAAGTGGATCGCTGGATTGCAGGCAACCGGGACAAGATCGATGCGATTCTCGCCGACTACCGGATTCCCCTGGTGGACGACAAGGGCAATCCGGTCGCGGGCCGGCCCTAGGCTGCGCATCGCCTGTGCGCTGTTGTGCGGCATCGCGGGCGCCGTGGCGGCGAGCGCCGTCCGTGCCGCCGGCGATCCCGTCAAGCCGGCGGAGCAGTTGCTGTTCATGGCCGACCACCTGAAGACCGTGCGGGTGCCGGCCGATCTTGTCTACCGCTTCGACAAGGGCGGCAGCCTGGTGCCGGCAGGCAGCGAGGAAGTGCACGTCAGGCTGTCGCGCAGCAGCAAGGGGGTGAGCGCGGTCGTCAGCGATGCCGCCGGCGCCGCTCCCTTCGCGCTCGAAGCGCCGTTGCAGGGCAATCCTGTCATTCTCTACTTCCTGGAGAAGGATATTGCCGAGATGGGCCGGCTGACCGGCGGCCAGCCGCGCTATTTCCAGAAGCGCATCCGCCTCGCGCTGGCGCAGGGCCCGGCCATCACCCCGGTGACGGCGGAGCTGGACGGCAAGCCGGTACCGGCGCGGCAGATCGTGATCCAGCCCTACCTGGACGATCCCAACCACGTCCGCTTCGAAAAGCTGGTCGGCAAGCGCTACACCTTCGTGCTGTCCGGGCGCGTGCCCGGGCAGGTGCTGCTGCTCAAGAGCGAAGTACCGGGGGAGGCGCCGGATCTGGCGCGGGATTTCATCCATCCGCTGCAAACCGAAACCCTGCGCTATCTCGGCGCCAAGCCATGACCAGCCGAATCCACGGGAAGCACGCCAGTGCGCGCCGCAGCTTCCTGCGCGCGGGGCTGGGCGCGCTTGCCGCGCCGCTGCTCGCCGGCATGGCGGACCGGGCCCAGGCCCAGGCCAGCGCGGGCAGCATGGCCGGCGGCTATCCGTCGCGGCCGCTCACGCTGATCGTCCCCTGGCCGGCGGGCGGCGCCACCGATATCACGATGCGCATGCTTGCGGACCTGGCCAGCCCGGTGCTTGGCCAGCCCATCGTGGTGGAGAACAAACCGGGCGTGGGCGGCACGCTGGTGGGGCCCGCGCTGGCCGCCGCAAAGCCGGACGGCTACGTCATCGGCCAGTTGCCGCTGACGCTGTACCGCCTGCCGCACCAGCAGAAGACGCGTTGGCAGCCGTTGCGCGACATCCAGCCGGTGCTGATGATCTCGGGCGTTACCTTCGGCATCCTGGTCCCGGCCGACAGCCCCCTGCGGTCCTTGGCCGACCTGCTCGACTGGGGCCGCGCGCATCCCGGCCGGTTGACGGTGGGCTCCACGGGCATCGGCACCACGGCGCATCTCGGCATGGAAGACATCCTGTCGCGCAACGGCGTCTCCTATGTGCATGTGCCGTATCGCGGCACCGCCGACCAGATGCTGGCGGTCGCCAACCACTCGCTGATGGCCGGCGTCAATTCCACCGGCTTCGCGCCGTTCGTGGCGTCCGGGCAACTGCGCCTGCTGGCGGTATTCAGCGAGAAGCGTTCGGCGCACTGGCCCGAGGTGCCTACCGTGAAGGAGCTTGGCTATCCGGATGCCGTCTATAACTCGCCGTACGGCATCGGCGTGCCGCACGGGACCGATCCGCGCATCGTCGGCCGCCTGCATGATGCGTTTCATCACGCCATGTTCCAGCCCCGCCATATCGCCGAGCTTGCCAGGTACGACCAGGAGCTGACCTATCTGAATACGGCGCAATACCAGGCCTATCTGGAACGGGCCTGGGTCAAGGAGCGGGAATTTGCCGAACGCCTTGGCCTTGGCGTCGGACAGGAGACATCGTCATGACGCGTGCCCCGGAACCCGCCTTGTTCGCCCACGCGCTGTCCTGCGAAGGCGTGCGCAAGCGGTTTGGCGACCGGGCCGCGCTCGACGGCGTGTCGCTGCGGGTGCGGCGCGGCGAGCTGGTGGCCCTGCTGGGACCGAACGGCGCTGGCAAGACCACGCTGTTCCAGATTCTCGCCGGGCTGTTCGCGCAGGATGAAGGCCACGTCGAAGTCATGGGTGCGGATATGCGCGCGGCGCCGGTCCGGGCGCTCGCCCGCATCGGCATCGTGTTCCAGCAGCCGGCCATCGATCTCGACCTGTCGGTGCAGGCCAATCTGCTGTTCCATGCCGATCTGCATGGCTTGCCGCGCAAGGAGTCCGCTGCCCGGATAGCGCCGCTGCTCGATCAGCTGGGCCTGGCGGAGCGGCGCCGTACCCCGGTGCGCGAACTGTCGGGCGGCAACCGCCGCAAGGTGGAGCTGGCGCGCGCGCTGCTGCACCAGCCCGACCTGCTGCTGATGGACGAAGCCACGGTCGGCCTCGATCCGGCCTCGCGCGTGCAGATCGTGGCGGAAGCCCGGCGGCTGGCGACGCAACGCCGGGTGGGCGTGCTATGGGCAACGCATCTGGTGCAGGAGGCCGAGGCGAGCGACCGCGTGGTGGTGCTGCATCGCGGCCGCGTGCGCTTTGACGGAGCGCACGCGGAACTGATGCGCGTGGCGGGCAGCGGGAGCCTGGAAGCGGCATTCCTGTCCCTGACCGGGACATCGGAACAGGAGGAGCGGAAATGACGAGGCGCCACGCGGTGCTGGCCCGCTTGCGGGCAACCTTGCTGGCAGGACTCTGCCTGGCGCCGGGCGCGGGCTGGAGCGCCGGCACCGGCCAGCTGTTCGTCTCGAACGAGAAGGACGGCAGCCTCACCGTGATCCGGGCCGATACGCGCCAGGTGACCGGCACCCTGGCGCAGTGCAAGCGGCCGCGCCACCTGCAGTTCTCGCCGGACCGTACCCGCCTGTATGTGGCCTGCAGCGACGACCACCGGATCGACGTGATCGACGTGGCCACCCGCAAGACGGTCGGCGCGCTGCGCGTGGGCGAGGATCCGGAAATGTTCGACCTGAGCCCGGACGGCAAGTCCCTCTATGTGTCGAACGAGGAGGACGCCCTGTTGTCGGCCTTCGACCTGGCCTCCGGCAAGAAGCTGTTCGAGGTCAAGGTCGGCGAGGAGCCGGAAGGGGTCAAGGCCAGCGCGGACGGCAAGCGCGTCTACGTCACCTCGGAGGTGGCGAACATGGTGCACGTCATCGATGTCGCGGCGCGCAAGGTGGTCAAGAACATCCAGGTAGGAAACCGGCCCCGCCGCTTCATCCTGACACCGGACGGCCAGGAGCTGTGGGTGAGCAACGAACTGAGCGCGAGCGTCAGCGTGATCCGCACCGGCGACCTGACGGTGGCGCACACCATCCGCTTCGATCCGAAGGGCTTGCGCGCCGACGACATCACCCCGGTCGGCATGATCCTGGCCAGCGATGGCAAGCGCGCCTACGTGGGGCTGGGCCGCGCCAACCACGTGGCGGTGGTGGACGCCGCCAGCAAACGCGTGACGGACTATATCCTGGTCGGCAAGCGTGCCTGGGGGCTGGGGCTGAACCGCGACAACAGCCTGCTCTATGTCACCAACGGCTTGTCCGACGATGTCAGCGTGGTCGATACGGCGCGCGGCAAGGCGGTCACCGCGATCCGGGTCGGGCGGGTGCCGCATTCCGTGGTGATCGACGATTGAAGGCGGGAAACATGATGCGGGAAAACGCGTCCGGCTGGTCCATGCTCCGGCGCCGGTGGGCATTGCCGCTGGCCTGCCTGTTGCTGTCGTGCACCGCGGCTGCCGGGGAGGTTCGCATCGCCGTGGTGTCGCTCGCCGACGACCCGAGGTACGACAGCCGGCAACTGGAGAAGCGCTATCCCGGCCATCCCGAAGGACGCCCGCTGGATGGCGCCAGGGTTGCCGTCGCGGAATCGCGCTTTGCGCTCGATGCGCTTGGCGTGACGCTGGTACTGGAACCGGTCGAGGTGCGCGGCGCAGATGAAGTCGCCGCTGCCGTGAGCGGACTGGTCGGCAGGAAGGTGAAGTACTTCGTGCTGGACCTGCCCGCACCGGCTGTGGTGCAGGCCGCAAAGGCGGCCAGGCCGGCGGACGCGCTGCTGTTCAACGTCTCCGCCGAGGACGACAGCCTGCGCGGCGCCGCCTGCGCGCCCAACCTGCTGCATACCCTGCCAAGCCTGCGCATGCGTGCCGACGCGCTGATGCAATACCTGGCCGCGCGCAAATGGCGCAAGGCCCTGCTGCTGGTCGGGCCGCGGCCGGCCGACCGCGAGCAGCAGGCCGCTTTCCTGCAGTCGGCCAAGCGGTTCGGCGTCAGCTGGTCCGCGCAGCGCCCCTTCAAGCTGTCCAACGATCCGCGCGAGCGCGATCTGTCCAATCTCAACCTGCTGACCACCGGGGTCGACTACGACGCCGTCGTGGTGGCGGACAGCGATGGCGAGTTCGCCCGCGCGCTGCCCTATGCCACCCAGCTGCCGCGCCCGGTGGCCGGCGCCAGCGGCCTGACCGCGCAGGCCTGGCACTGGGCCTGGGAACGCAACGGCGGGCCGCAGCTCAACCGGCGCTTCAGCAAGGCGGCCGGCCGTCCCATGGCCGGTTTCGACTGGGCCGGCTGGGCCGCCGTAAAGGCGGTGGCGGCAACGGTGGCGGCTTATCCCAAGGCCGGCTTCGCCACGCAGCGCGATGCGCTGGTCTCCGGCGAGGTGGCGGTCGACGGTTTCAAGGGCCCGCGCCTGAGTTTCCGGCCCTGGGACGGCCAGCTGCGCCAGCCGCTGTTGCTCTCCCACCCCGACGGCGTGGTTGCCACGGCGCCGGTGGAGGGCTTCCTGCATCCCAAGAACAACCTGGACACGCTGGGCGCGGATGCCCCGGAAACAGCGTGCCGCATGACACGCTGAGCGAGCCGGGGAGACGCCATGACACATCCCGTCCTGCATGGAATGCGCGCGCTGCGCGCGGTGGCCGGGCGGGAGATCCGCAAGTTCTTCCACCAGCCCGGCCGGCTGTTCTCGTCGCTGGTGCGGCCATTGCTGTGGTTCCTGGTGTTTGCCGCCGGGTTCCACAATGTCTTCGGCGTGGCCATCATCCCGCCTTACGAGACCTATATCGAATACAAGGTCTATATGACGCCCGGGCTGGTCGCGATGATCGCCTTGTTCAACGGCATGCAGTCCTCGCTGGCGATGGTGTATGACCGCGAGATGGGCGTGATGCGGCTGCTGCTCACGGCGCCGTTGCCGCGCGGCTGGCTGCTGGCCTGCAAGCTGCTCGGCGGCACGCTGCTGTCCTTGCTGCAGATGGCGGCCTTCCTGGCGGTGGCGATCGGCTTCGGCGTGACGTTCGCGTGGCAGGACTTGCCGGGGGCGCTGGCGGTGATGGCACTGGCTGCATTGATGCTGGGCGCGCTCGGCTTGCTGCTGTCGGTGCATGTGCGGCAGCTCGAGAACTTTGCCGGCACCATGAACTTCGTGATCTTCCCGATGTTCTTCATCAGCTCGGCGCTCTATCCGCTCTGGAAGCTGGAGGAATCCGGCGCCACCATCGTCTACCAGCTGGCGCGCTTCAATCCGTTCACCCATGCCGTCGAAGCGATCCGTTTTGCGCTGTACGGGCAAGCGCAGTGGACCAGCCTGGCGGTGGTGGCGGGCTGCGCGGTGGCGTTCTTCATGTTCGCGCTGCTGGGCTACGATCCGCAGCGCGGCGTGGCGCGGGGCGCGCGCGCTAGCGGGCCGGCCCGCTGAGGCGGCGCGACGCGGCGTCGGCGCGAAACACCAGCGGCGCCTCATGCACAGGCGCCTGCGGCTGGCCGTGGGCGGCAAGGCGCCCATGCATGACCACTTCGCGCACGATGGCGTGATCCGGCGACTTGTCGCAGACCGGGTCGGTGCGGTTGGCATCGCCGGTCAGCAGGTAGGCCTGGCAGCGGCAGCCGCCGAGGTCTTTCTCTTTCTCGTCGCAGGAGCGGCACGGCTCCGGCATCCACGCGGTGCCGCGAAACCGCTGGAACGCATCGCTGTGGTACCAGATGTCGTGCAGCGATTGCGCGCGCACGTCAGGCAGGACCAGGCCGGGCAGCATGCGGGCGGCATGGCAGGGCAGCGCGGCGCCGTCCGGCGCGATGCCGAGAAACACCGAGCCCCAGCCATTCATGCATTTCTTGGGCCGCTTCTCGAAATAGTCCGGCACCACGAACAGGATGCGGCAGCGCTTGCCGATCCTGGCGCGATACGATTCCACCACCGCCTCGGCCTCGCGCAGCTGTTCCTCGGTCGGCATCAGCGCCAGGCGGTTCTCCCAGGCCCAGCCGTAGTACTGCGTATTGGCCAGTTCCAGGTATTCGGCGCCCATTTCCAGCGCCATCTCGATGATCGCACCGACATGCGGCAGGTTGTGCCGGTGCAGCACGCAGTTGAGCACCATCGGGTAGCCGTGCGCCTTGATCAGCCGCGCCACGCGCCGTTTCAGGTCGAAGGTGCGGGTGCTCGACAGGAAGTCGTTCATCTGGCGCGTGGCGTCCTGGAAAGAGAGCTGGACGTGATCGAGCCCGGCCGCGCGCAGCGCGCCCAGGCGCGCGTCGGTCAGGCCCACGCCGGAGGTGATCAGGTTGGTGTAGAAGCCCAGTTGCCGGGCGTGGCCCACCAGTTCTTCCAGGTCGTCGCGCACCAGCGGCTCGCCGCCCGAGAAGCCAAGCTGCGCCGCGCCGAGCGCGCGTGCCTCCCGCAGTACCCGCCGCCACTGCGCGGTGTCCAGTTCCTGGCCGTAGCGCACGTAGTCGACCGGGTTGTAGCAGAAGGCGCAGTGCAGCGGGCAGCGATAGGTCAGCTCCGCCAGCAGCCACAGCGGCGGGCCCACCGTGGGCTGGGCGGGCTCAGACGAGCCAGCCGCGTTCGCAGGCATGTTGGACAAAGGTGTGCACCTCCGTGGCTATGCCCTGCACGCCGAAGGACGTCTGCAGTTCGTCGACCAGCATGTCGAGCGTATGGGCGCCGTCGCAGCGCTGCAGGATGGCGGCCGCGCTGTCGTTCAGCTTGACCATGCCTTCAGGATAGAGCAGCACCCAGGCTTTCTGGGCATCTTCCCATTGCAGGCGGTAGAGCGGGTCCAGCCGCGGCATGGCGGGGGACGCATCTGGCTTGGCGGGTGAGTTCATACGGGATACGCCTTCTCGATGGCATCCAGCATCGACCACAGGATGTCCAGCTTGAACTGCAGGATCTCCGTGGCGCGCTGCTGTTCGGCCGGCGTGCGGAAATAGTCCAGCGTGACGCGCAGGCCATGGTCGACATCGCGCTGGGCCAGCGGGATGCGCGAACGGAAATAGCCAAGCCCCTCGGCCTCGATCCAGGGATAGTGTTCCGGCCAGCCGGCCAGCCGCTCCTTGTGGATGGCGGGCGCGAACATCTCGGTAAGCGACGAGCATACCGCTTCCTGCCAGGGCGCGCGCCGCGCGAAATTGACGTAGGCGTCCACCGCGAAGCGCACGCCGGGCAGCACCAGCCGTTGCGACCAAAGCGCCTCGCGCGTCAACCCCACGGCCTCGCCGAGCCGGCTCCAGGCTTCGATGCCGCCGGGCTCGGTGGCGGTGCCGTCGTGGTCCAGGATGCGTATCACCCATTCGCGCCGGGTTTCGCGGTCGGGGCAGTTGGACAGGATGGCGGCGTCCTTGAGCGGGATATTGATCTGGTAGTAGAAGCGGTTGGCCACCCAGCCCTGGATCTGCTCGCGCGAGCATTGCCCGCTGGCCATGCGGCGGTTGAAGGGATGATGGATGTGATAGCGCGATTCCAGGCCGCGCAGCCGCGCCTCGAACGCCGCGCGTTCCGCGGCGGGTACCGGTTGGGGGCGTGTTGCGGGCGTCACAGGGCGATCTCCATGCCGTCGTAGGCCACCTCGATCCCGTGCGCGGCCAGCTCGCGCCGCTCCGGCGCGTCCTCCACCAGGATCGGGTTGGTGTTGTTGATATGAATCAGGATCTTGCGTGCCGCCGGCGCCTGGTCCAGCGCGGCGATCATGCCGTGCGGGCCGGACTGCGCCAGGTGGCCCATATCGCGGGCCAGCCTGGGTGACAAGCCGAGCCGGCGCATTTCATCGTCGGTCCAGAAGGTGCCATCGACCAGGATCACGTCGGCCTGGTCCAGTTCCGCGCGCACATGCGGCTCGATGCTGCCCAGCCCGGGCGCGTAGAACACCCGTTTGCCGCTGGCGCTGACGATGCGCAGGCCGATATTGTCGCCGCGCCGCGGGGCCGCGCGGTTGGGGGAATAGGGTGGCGGCTTGCTGTCCAGCGGGATTGCATGCAGGGTGAGCCGGTCGAGCGGCGGCACGGTGAAGGGGCTTGCATCCAGGGGCAGGCAATGCGTTTCCAGGGTGCAGTAGTGGGACAGGATGCGGGATAGCGGAAAACCCTCGGCGAGATCCTGCAGCACCGGCGGCGTGGCGTAGACCGGCAGGGCGCTGCGGTGCTCGCGCAGCATCAGCAGGCCGGTGACGTGGTCGATCTGCGCGTCCATCAGCAGCACGGCGGCGATGCCGGTGTCGCGGGGCGCGCGGGCCGGCTGCAGCGCCGGGGTGGCGCGGATTTGCGCCAGCACGTCCGGCGAGGCGTTGACCAGGAGCCAGTGGGTGCCGTCTTCGGTGAGGGCGATGGAGGACTGCGTGCGCGCGGTGGCGGCGATGGTGCCGCGTCTCAGCCCGTCGCAGTTGGCGCAGTTGCAGTTCCATTGCGGGAAGCCGCCGCCGGCGGCGGAGCCAAGTACCCGGAGGGTGGTCATGGGATGGTGTCGGTCCGGTCGGGGCGGGGAATGAAGCCGGCCGGCAGGCTCAGCTTGCTGAAAGCCTAGCCGCCCGGCTGCCTGGCGTCAAATGCTGTTTCACCTACCTTGCGGCCGGGCCCAGGCCCGCATCCGGGACGGCCCGGTCCTGCGATGGCGTGTTTCGCGGCGGCGCGCCTGCGTCGCCCTCGATGCGCAGCCGTGGCAGGAACTGCGGGTATTCGCGCTGCATGAAGTCGATCAGCCCTTCGCGCACGACGCAGCGCAGATCCCACGCCAGGCCGGAGGAGGCCGCGGTGCACAGCACGCGCACCTGCATCGTTCGCTCCGCGGCTTCGGTCACCACCAGATTGAAGAAGCGCTGGTCCCACTCGGGTGCTGCGCGCACGATGCGCTCCAGCTCCTTGCGTAGCGCCGCGAGCGGCATGCCGTAATCGACGTGGAGGAACACGGACCCCATGATCTGGGCATTGTTGCGGGTCCAGTTCTGGAAGGGCTTCTCGATGAAATGCTGCAGCGGGATGATGAGACGACGCTCGTCCCAGATGCGGAGCACGACGTACGTGCCGGTAATCTCCTCCACGCGGCCCCACTCACCTTCGACGATGAGTACGTCATCGAGCCGGATAGGCTGCGTCAGGGCGAGTTGCAGCCCGGCGATCAGGTTGCTGAACACCGGCTTGGCGGCAAAGCCGGCGATCAGGCCGACCACGCCCGCCGAGGCCAACAGGCTGGCGCCGACTTGCCGGGCGCCCGGGAAGGTCATGAGCAACATCGCCGCACCCATTACCACGACCAGCGTCATCGCCGTGCGCGAGAGAACGCGTGTTTGCGTATGAATGCGCCGCGCATTGATGTTGTCCGCCACGTCCACGGGGTGCCGATCCAATACACCCTGCGCGAAGCCGGCAATGATACGCACCACCAGCCAGGTGGTTGCGGCGATGATCAGCAGGCCGTTGAGATGGCGCACGCCGTCGATCCAGGGCAGATTGTCCGACGCGGCCTGCCAGACCGTCTGCAGCGCCAGCAGGGGCAAGACCGCCTCGGCCGGGGCGCGCGCTTTCTTCACGATCACATGCAGCACGGGCGCGGGCTGGGTAATGCGCAACAGCAGCAAGCCGCCGAGGCGATGCGCCAGCAGCGCAGCGACGACGGCGGCGAGGGCGGCGGCCCATGTGCCGAACCAGGGGTGGGCGAGGAGGATTTCAAGCTTCATCGGTCGTCCTATGTCAGCGCGGGTTGTGAGGTTGTGCGTCCATGCAAGTCAACGACACGGAGATGGCACAGAAGTTTCGCCGTCGGGGCAAGCCGCTGCGGCTACCTGGATCCGCGCACGTGGAAACAGGAGCCCGATGCGGGCTGACGGAGGTCGGAACGCCTTCTGAAGTAGAAATCTGCCAGTGTGCCCGACAGTCGGCCACGTCGGCGGCTCGCCCATCCGGGCCCGCGCCGTGCGGGCCGGGATTATTCCTGGCAAGAGCGGTCAGGGCCGCGACGCACGCCCGCCGTGAGGCGTAGGCATGCAGCGGTGGCGCGGCCGGCGTGGGTACCTGGCGGGAACGGCGCTATCGGACAGGCTATAGATGCACTTGCCGGGCGAAATGTGCACCAGCTTCCTCGCCGGAGCGCACGGGGACCGCCTGACGCGGCAGCGGTCTTGATCGAGAATCGAGAATTGAGACTTGCTGCCGTTCGATGCAACGTCTACTTCTTTTTGTGGGTGAGTGAATTCCGGGAAGTTTCCAGCTGGGCGCTCGCGGCG
Organism: Cupriavidus sp. 96C5-1; assembly: GCF_057798855.1. NCBI lineage: Bacteria > Pseudomonadati > Pseudomonadota > Betaproteobacteria > Burkholderiales > Burkholderiaceae > Cupriavidus > Cupriavidus sp. 96C5-1. The sequence goes on from NZ_JBYOJU010000006.1 coordinate 238,840, forward strand.
AGACCGGTCGTACGCCACCGGCCGCTTCCGGGTTCCGCACACCTGGCGCTACCGGAACAGATATTTTTCTTCGGTGTGTCGATCGCGAGGCGCGCCGTTCGTCGTCTCAAGGGCGGCCCGGCGCTTGAGCGCCGCCATTCGTCCATGCACCCCCAGGAGACTGTTCCCATGACGATGCAAAAGATCACCCCTTTTCTCTGGTATGCCGAGGAAGCGGAGGAGGCCGCGGCGTTTTATGCGGCCACCTTTCCGAACTCGCGGGTCATCCGGGTCACTGCGCTGCCGAGCGAGTCGCCGAGCGGCCCGCCCGGCTCCGTGAAGGTGGTCGAGTTCGTTCTTTTCGGACAGGCCTTCATCGCCATGAGCGCCGGCCCCCTCGACCCGTTCAATCACGCGGTGTCGTTTGTCGTGCATTGCGACGACCAGGCCGAACTCGACCGCTACTGGAACGCGCTTCTCGCCAATGGCGGTTCTGCCGAACAATGCGGCTGGCTGAAGGATCGATTCGGCCTCTCGTGGCAGATCGTTCCCACTGTCTTGGGCGAGATGATGGCCGACCCGGACCGGGCCAAGGCCAGGCGCGCTGCCGATGCCATGTTGAAGATGGTGAAGCTCGACATCGCCGTGCTCAAGGCGGCCCATGCGGGGGCGATGGCATAACGAAAAGGCCGCCCACCGCCTGGCGCGCGCCGGGCGGTGTCCCGCACGGGCCACCAAGGCGCCCCTCGGCATCCGGCACCGCCACGGCTCGCTTCGCATCGCGCTTGCGTGGCCCGCCATGGGGCGGTCCACACCACTGCGCGGTCAGCGATTGGCGATGTACATCGTGATTTCAAATCCGAACCGCATATCGACATAGGCGGGCGTGGTCCAGGACATAGTCAACTCCTTTCAGGATGTGGGCAGGCATGTACAGCATAGTTCATGCAAGGGTAACGGCGAAGCTTGGCGCCGCCGGAACCGCAGCCGCAACAAGCATGCCTGCCGGCGTTGCCATTTGCCGCGGGTAGCGTGCCGCCGGGCCTCCCCTGCCGGATTCCGCCCTCCGGGGCCGCGCCATGTTGCTTCGCAGCATCGAAGGATGGCCCCTCCAAGCGTTCCCGGCCGCGGGCCGCCGGCGCGGACAAAGTGTCACGAGGTTGCGACAGCGCGGGCCGGATGTGCAACAGTCAGCCTGCCTACATCCGGTACACCACCCCGACCCAGGCGCTGCGCGGCGCGCCGGGCGCGACGAACAGGGCGCTGGCATTGTCTTCCGGCGTCACGTGCGGGCGCAGCAGGTTGCCGTTGGGGAACAGG